>NZ_JAOWHW010000029.1:0-666 GCF_030332425.1 Citrobacter sp. Cpo142 | reverse complement strand
ATTGTCAATCCGGTGTGTGGGCAAAACCCTCTTACAGAATCCCATGCAGGGATACACGAACAGGCCAGCCGATTAGAAATGCCAGTATTAAGGCCACTGGTTCTGGGCGTGGCGACCCACTTGCTGATGATATCTATGTGTCATGTGATAGCGAGGGATATATGTCCGTGATAATGGGTATAGGGTATTGATTTTATGGTGCATATAACTAATTTTTGGCTGTTTGCATTACTGGAAACGAAACACGCTGAAGGTGCCGTAATCGCAACCGTAGCCCATCATTCCATTCGATGCGATTGTGAACGTAGAGCCATTCGGAACGTCAAAAACAATGCTACCACTTTTACCCCACTGTGAGTTTCCATCTACCGAATTTGCGACGGTATAGCCGCCAACTGTGGCAGTCAGTGAAAACGTATTTGCACAGTTATCTGAGTTACCAAAGTTGATTTTTTGGGGGGGAGGATTGCCTCCCCAGGCATAGATTTTAAACTGCTTTCCAGTTGTGTTGCTGCTACTAAAAACGCCTTTAAATGCCCCCAAAGACACGTAAACCCCATCTGCTGGGCTGGGTGAGCGCCACACGCCGGATTGACAATTTTGTAATCAGCTTTAAAGTGCATCCCTTTTTGTTAAGGGATTTCATGATGTCCAGAAAAAAGTCGG
>NZ_JAOWHW010000028.1:0-269 GCF_030332425.1 Citrobacter sp. Cpo142 | reverse complement strand
TCTAGGTGAAGATCCTTTTTGATAATCTCATGACCAAAATCCCTTAACGTGAGTTTTCGTTCCACTGAGCGTCAGACCCCTTATCTGAACATAAAACACTATCAATAAGTTGGAGTCATTACCCCCCGGACGAGTGGGAATCCATGGTAGGGATTTTTACCGAAATGGAAGAACACTATTAGGGGGCACCTCAGAAAACGGAATCTATGGTCACTCCCGTTTTTGCAACACCGATTTTGACGACAAGTTGGCTTGCTTGAATCTATCCG
>NZ_JAOWHW010000027.1:0-211 GCF_030332425.1 Citrobacter sp. Cpo142 | reverse complement strand
TAATAAGTGGCGGAACGGACGGGACTCGAACCCGCGACCCCCTGCGTGACAGGCAGGTATTCTAACCAACTGAACTACCGCTCCACCGAATTTCTTTGTCACCACCCGGATTCTTCATCCCGGTTTACTGCAATTTGATGCCTGGCAGTTCCCTACTCTCGCATGGGGAGACCCCACACTACCATCGGCGCTACGGCGTTTCACTTCTGAG
>NZ_JAOWHW010000004.1:0-232 GCF_030332425.1 Citrobacter sp. Cpo142 | reverse complement strand
GATGCAGAAAGATGTTTTTGAATATGCGAAAGTATTTTAAGACAGAAGAAGAATCGACGAGCGACTTTCTGAGAAAATTGTACAGAAATATAGAAGAAATGAAGGGGGAATATGTTTTGCCTTGGATATTTCCGTTTTCAGTAGAGATGAAGGGTAATGACTCCAACTTATTGATAGTGTTTTATGTTCAGATAATGCCCGATGACTTTGTCATGCAGCTCCACCGATTTTG
>NZ_JAOWHW010000026.1:0-577 GCF_030332425.1 Citrobacter sp. Cpo142 | reverse complement strand
GGTTCTCCGAATGAAAGCCTGTCCTCAGCATAGTACTGGGAAGGAGGGAGTGACCATCTCATTAAATATCCTACGTTAAGCCTGTTTTTTATACAGACTGCTATCTACTGAGCGTAACGAACGGTATTTTCCCTGTCCCAGCTTGAGGTTTGTTCGCCAGACGTAATCTCCACTCAAGTTGATGTGTTCCCATCCCAGCGGGGACAGATGAGAAATCAGCTGTTCATTTAGTGGGATCCCTTTTCGCTTCAGAGAATCTATGGCTCTTTCTATATATACCGTATTCCACAGTGAGATCGCCGCAGTCAGCAATGTCAGCCCGCTGGCCCGGTAGCTCTGGTTTTCCAGTCCCCGGTCTCTGATTTCCCCCAGCCGGTGCATAAAGACTGCTCGCGCTATAACAGCGCCCCCCCCCACGAATCCCTGAATAACCTGACACCGGAAGAGTACCGGCTGATGGCTGAAACCCCGGAAATCTCAAAAAGTGCGCGGAACTAGGGGTCAGTTTGGATATCGAAAATTATTGTACTATAAGGACTTCCCCGGCATGTCAAAGCCGGTATTTATGGTTTCTGTC
>NZ_JAOWHW010000025.1:0-1097 GCF_030332425.1 Citrobacter sp. Cpo142 | reverse complement strand
GGTAAGCAGAGTTTTTGAAATGTAAGGCCTTTGAATAAGACAAAAGGCTGCCTCATCGCTAACTTTGCAACAGTGCCCCTAATCGTGTTCAGCAGAATAGCCGGAGGAAGTTTCCTACTGTCGATAAGAAAGGATTGGCACAGGGAGTGTGAATATCGAAACACCATCACAGAATAATGCCAGATAGAAATGCGATAGTAGGGTTGGATATTTAAATAAGGAGCATCCCGACTTAAAATGAATATGACTGCGTAACCAGGCGCAATAAAAAAAGCGAAAGAATCGCTTTTATTCTGGTTGTTTTTTCGAAGAGTGACCGTTTTCTGAGATGACAAGAAATAAGGAAGTCCTATGATCGCTAGCGGAATAGTTCAAAAACTGAATGCGCAAATGAATCAGGAGTTTTATACCTCAAATTTGTATCTTCAGCTCAGCCAGAGGTGCAGCGAGAATAGCCTTAATGGCACCGCACTATTTTTGCGTCATCAGGCGCAAAATACGGTGACGCAAATGATGCGCATGTACGAATACATCAAACAGAGCGGCGCCACGCCGGTGTTACAGGAGCAACACGCCCGGTGCGGTGAATTTTCCACGCTGGAAGATCTGTTTGAGCAGACGGTAAGCGATTACCAGAAGCGCATTAATGCGCTGACCTCTTTGACGGAAGACGCCCAGGCAGCAAACGATAAGTCAGCGATTAACTTCCTGAAGCGATACAGAAAAGAGGAAATCGTGGACGGGACGCTGTTGCAAATCATTCTGGATGAAGTCCGCAGCGCTAAAAAAGCGGGCATCAACATGCAGCAAACCGACCACTATCTGGTTGGCGTGATCGATCGCTATCACTAAATCAATTTCGCAGTACGAGGAGGTTTTACGCCTCCTCAGAAAATCTGTTTTACATCAGAAACAGAGGTTTATGCCAGTGAACATTTGATACCCAACACGTCATAGTGATTTTTTAACTTAGCGTTTTTATATCGTGCCAAAAATGTCTCTGCTTGTGTCTTTATATTAAGGAAGGTGCGAATAAGCAGGTCATTTCTTCCCAAGCTGACTCGCTGATTAAAATTTCGCGGATCTGGGCCGATTTT
>NZ_JAOWHW010000003.1:0-290 GCF_030332425.1 Citrobacter sp. Cpo142 | reverse complement strand
GACCGCAGTTTTGAGCAGCAGCGCTACCGGGCCAGCGGCCTCAATCTGGTGACGGCGGCCATCGTGTTGTGGAACACGGTATATCTGGAGCGTGCCACCAGTGCTTTGCGTGGCAACGGCACGGCGCTGGACGACACATTGTTGCAATATCTGTCGCCGCTGGGGTGGGAGCACATCAACCTGACCGGCGATTACCTATGGCGCAGCAGCGCCAAGGTCGGTGCGGGGAAGTTCAGGCCATTGCGACCGCTGCCACCGGCTTAGCGTGCTTTATTTAATGAGATGGTCAC
>NZ_JAOWHW010000024.1:0-266 GCF_030332425.1 Citrobacter sp. Cpo142 | reverse complement strand
GGTTTGATTCTTGCCGGGGCTTCCGCGCCCGTGATTCTCGATCAGTTTCTGGATGAGAAAGAGGGTAATAGCGAGCAGGCGTATCGTGACGGCGGCGGGCTCTGGACGATTTGCCGTGGCGCCACGGTGGTTGATGGTAAACCCGTTATCCAGGGTATGAAGCTGTCAGCTGAGAAATGTGCCCAGGTGAACGCCATTGAACGCGACAAGGCGCTGGCATGGGTTGAACGAAATATAAAAGTTCCGCTGACCGAGCCGCAGAAAGC
>NZ_JAOWHW010000023.1:0-231 GCF_030332425.1 Citrobacter sp. Cpo142 | reverse complement strand
CATTTCGATGTAATCAAAAATATCGCTGCGGGCTTCTTCCCGCGTTCCGTAGATCTTTTTCTTTATCCGTTCGCGTTTCAGCAACTGGAAAAAGCTTTCTGCAACCGCATTATCATGGCAGTTACCGCGACGGCTCATGCTGCCCTCCAGACCGTGTGATTTCAGGAACGACTGCCACTCATGGCTTGTGTACTGACTGCCCTGATCCGAATGAACCAGCACCTGTTTTTG
>NZ_JAOWHW010000022.1:0-226 GCF_030332425.1 Citrobacter sp. Cpo142 | reverse complement strand
GTAAATGTTCGTCTCATTCAAAAAACCTCCGCAACCCCATGTTTTCACATAACTGTTGCGTTGACCAATTGAATCTACAGCGGCGTACTTCGCAAAGCTGTCCGACTGAGGTACGCCTTTATCCGTGACAACTCCTGTTGCTGGCGTGTTCGCCTGCTCTGTCGGGTGCTGGATGTTCATCCCAGTGGTTTTTACGCCTGGCTTCAGCAGCCGCATTCACAACGCC
>NZ_JAOWHW010000021.1:0-565 GCF_030332425.1 Citrobacter sp. Cpo142 | reverse complement strand
CAGCTGTGAACGGGATTTTCCCGTTAATTTTAGTGTGTCCTGAATAGTGTGCCATGCCATAAAGTGACGTTGTCCCGTTAGTGTCTCATTGAATAAATATAGTAAATCATTTCCCTTCGTGATTAATAACTAAAAACCATGTTGACAGCATGGAACTGCCGGGCGTAGTATCATTTTACTGTATATAAACACATGTGAATATATACAGTTTTTGGTGTGGCAGAGCACTTATAACAGCGTGGCGGCAGGTAGCCGCTCAGCAATAAACCGCATACCAGATTTCTCATAAAACAAAAATAAAAAGAGGAAAGATTATGCCTGGATTTAATTATGGTGGAAAAGGTGATGGAACCGGCTGGAGCTCAGAACGTGGGAGTGGTCCAGAGCCGGGTGGTGGTAGCCATGGAAATAGTGGTGGGCACGATCGTGGAGATTCTTCCAACGTAGGTAATGAGTCTGTGACGGTAATGAAACCAGGGGATTCGTATAACACCCCGTGGGGAAAAGTCATCATCAATGCTGCAGGCCAGCCGACCATGAACGGAACGGTGATGACCGCTGATAA
>NZ_JAOWHW010000020.1:0-207 GCF_030332425.1 Citrobacter sp. Cpo142 | reverse complement strand
GGTGATGCTGCCAACTTACTGATTTAGTGTATGATGGTGTTTTTGAGGTGCTCCAGTGGCTTCTGTTTCTATCAGCTGTCCCTCCTGTTCAGCTACTGACGGGGTGGTGCGTAACGGCAAAAGCACTGCCGGACATCAGCGCTATCTCTGCTCTCACTGCCGTAAAACATGGCAACTGCAGTTCACTTACACCGCTTCTCAACCCGG
>NZ_JAOWHW010000019.1:0-373 GCF_030332425.1 Citrobacter sp. Cpo142 | reverse complement strand
AGTCGCTTAACCTCACAACCCGAAGATGTTTCTTTCGATTCATCATCGGTTTGCAAAAATTTGAGAGACTCGAACACACCATTTTTCATTTCTTATTACGGAGAAATGAAACAGTGTGTCGTTTCAATTTTCAGCTTGATCCAGATTTTTAAAGAGCAAATATCTCAAACGTGACTCGGAAGTCAGTTTTGAGATACTTCGGTCGGCGACTTTCACTCACACATACCAGCAAGTGGCGTCCCCTAGGGGATTCGAACCCCTGTTACCGCCGTGAAAGGGCGGTGTCCTGGGCCTCTAGACGAAGGGGACACTGAAGTCTCAATCGCAAGACGCCTTGCTATTTACTTTTCATCAGACAATCTGTGTGAGCACT
>NZ_JAOWHW010000018.1:0-99151 GCF_030332425.1 Citrobacter sp. Cpo142 | reverse complement strand
AAAAAATCGGCCCAGATCCGCGAAATTTTAATCAGCGAGTCAGCTTGGGAAGAAATGACCTGCTTATTCGCACCTTCCCTGGAATGTCGGCAGCGATGAGTTCTTCCGTATTGCCTCCGACTGGTGTGATGCCGGGGCAAAAATTAAGAAAGACGGTGAGAATTTCGTAATTTCCCTGAAGGGATTCCCGGTTCCTCCTCAACAGTAATATTGCTGGGACTTCCTTGTCCATCACGGTATTCAATGGCGGGTCTTTTGACTCGTCGCTTAGATTATTTTACGCATTTTTCCGCTGCTGGCCTGCAATCGCAGGTTATCCCAAATGGGTTGCAACACTCTGAAAGCAGCACGCGCTGTGTCATCCGGTAACGTGAAGGGCATACGCAAAAAGCGATCGAATGCGCCATCAAGGCCAAACCGCGTACCGGTACCCAGCTGAATGCCTGCACTTTCGGCGCGTGTGGCAAAGAGCGTCGCCAGCGTATCGGGCAGTTCAACCCAGAAAGAGAGTCCTCCCTGTGGCTGGGTAAACTGCCATTCCGGGAAATGTGAGTTCATCAGGTCCGAGCACAGATCTCGTCGCGATGTGAGCAGGCGTCTTCTGTCAGGAAGAAAGTTAGGGGCGTTATCCAGCAGCCAACTGGTGGCGAGTTGTTCAAGCACCGGGGAGCCTAAATCGAAGGTGTCGCGGGTTTGTACCAGCGCCGCAATGGTTCGTGCCGACGCCCGGATCCAGCCCAGACGTAATCCCCCCCAAAAGCTTTTCCCGGCCGAACCCAATAGAATGATCGGCGCGTCGCGATTGAATGCGGCAAGTGGCGGCGGCGGCGGGGCGTCATACCACAGGTTCACCATCGTCTCATCGACCACCAGGGTAGTGCGGGTTCGTTCGGCAATATCCGCCACGACCTGGCGAGTTGCAGCGTCCATGCAACGCCCGGTCGGGTTGTGAAAGTCCGGCATCAGGTAGGCCATTCTCGGTGCGGTTTGCGCGAGGGTGGCGACCAGACCCGCGGTATCCCAACCGTGCTCGGGTAGCGACACGCCGACGGGGCGACAGGATGCGCCTTGAATCGCGGCAATCGCCAGCGGATAAGTAGGGTGATCTACCACTACGCGATCGCCGGGGCCGGTGAGCAAACGTAGGATCAGCGCCAGGCCGCTGACAGCACCATTCACGACCATGATTTCATCGGGCTGCGTCGGGAGCCCGCGATCGCAATAATGCTGAGCGATGGATTCACGCAATACCGACAGTCCCTGTGGCAGATACCCGGAACTCAACAGATGCTGTGGCATGGCGAACAGCGCCTGTTGGTAAGCCTGATGAATTTCGGGTCCGGCACTTAGCGCCGCCGTGGACAAATCAAGTGCTGTGCCGGTACTGGTCCGGGTTGGCACATGGCGAATATGTTCCGGCAGGATCACCCGTGAGCCGCTACCATGACGGCTTTCCAGATATCCCTCTTCACGCAGTTGCGCCATAGCGCTGGCGACGGTAGTTCGACTTACTTGCAGAACGACGGCGAGCTCGCGTTCACCCGGTAAACGGCTATCCAGCGCCAGTCGACCATCGAGAATAAGCAGACGTAACGCTTCTGCCAGCTGTCGCCAGATGGGCGTTCGCGAGGGGCTTTCCAGCCAGTGTCCGAGCAGGCGTTGCAAAGACTGACTTCCATAACGGCGAGATGACATAGCAGTCCACTTTTTGAAAACTGGACATTAATCATAGTGCCAATTGCGATGAAGATGAAAGTTATACGAGAGTGGGAGGGAAATGCATGCTGCGTCGTTTACTTCAGTTATATATCGGGCTGGTGCTGTACGGTGTATCGACGGCGATGTTTGTCCGTGCTGATTTAGGGGCCGATCCTTGGAACGTGTTTCACCTTGGTGTAGCCAATTTATTGTCAATGAATATCGGCGTGGTGATTATTGCCGTGGGCGTGTTGGTGCTGCTGGCGTGGATACCGCTGCGCCAGCGTCCTGGCTTTGGCACGTTGAGTAACGTGATTATGATCGGACTGGCGGCAGATGCCGCGCTGCTGGTGATTCCTGGATTTGAATCTCTGCTGGCGCGCAGCGGGCTGCTGGTGTCAGCGGTAATATTGAATGCGTTAGCAACCAGCCTGTACATTGGCGCCGGTTTTGGCGCCGGTCCGCGTGATGGTCTGATGACCGGTATCCACGCGCGTACCGGCTGGCCAGTACGACGAATTCGAACCGCAATCGAAGTGTCGGTGCTGCTTATCGGTTGGCTGCTAGGTGGAACCGTGGGAGTTGGTACGGTGCTGTATGCCTTGGCTATCGGACCGTTGATTCAGCTTTGCCTGCCGTGGTTTCGGCATCAGCCGCAGTCGCGTACGCGTATCAGGAATGCGCCTGGGGCGCGATCGCCTGGTGGCGACTAAACTTAACCTCGACTGACGCGGCCGGAATCGGCTTGCCGCGCAGTACACTTCGGAGGTTTTTCTCATGAAGTATGTTGATGGCTTTGTGGTTGCCGTACCCGCTGAAAACAAGGAGGCGTACATTGCGATGGCGGCAAAAGCAGCTCCGCTTTTCAAGGAGTTCGGTGCATTGCGCGTGGTGGAGTGCTGGGCAGATGATGTCCCCGACGGCAAGTTGACCGATTTTCGCATGGCTGTGAAAGCGCAGGATCATGAAGAAGTGGTATTCAGCTGGATTGAATATCCATCCAAAGAGGTCCGCGATGCGGCGAATCAGAAGATGATGTCCGATCCCCGTATGAAGGAATTCGGTGAATCTATGCCATTTGATGGCAAGCGAATGATCTACGGTGGATTTGCGCCCATTATGGAAGAGTGATGTGACTGGCTGTGCGGCGTGCCGCCAGCCATCTCAACATCAACAGCCATGTTAAAGCCGTTTTTCTGCCCACAGAATAAATTCCGCTTTCGGCAGCGCTTTGCTGTAAAGCCAACCCTGACCGTACTGCACGCCGTGCTGGCGTAGCCAGGTTTCCTGATTCTCGGTTTCGATACCTTCCGCCACCATCTCAAGTTTCAGCGTTTTTGCTATCTCGATGATATGCGGCGTGACGTTATTGTACTCCAGCGCATCGACGAACGATTTGTCTATCTTCAGGATGTCTACATCCAGATCCTGCAAATAACTCAGGCTGGAATAGCCGGTACCAAAGTCATCAATATAGATTGAATGACCCGCCTGACGGTATTTGGCAATAAACGGCGCGCTGTTTTTTGGGTCGGCAAATTCGCGTTCAGTTAGCTCCAGCGCGATTTGCGCAGGCTTAAGCTGCCAGCGGTTCACCTTCTGGCTTAACAGGGCAGGAAGCGTTTCGGAGGACAGATCGGCTGACTCTAGGTTGATGGATATATGCTGCTCCGGATGCTGACGCAGCCATTTGCCTAAATCTTCAAATACGCTTTCAATAATCAACCGGGTGAGGGACTCTGTCAACCCGGTTTCATGCGCCAGCGCGACGAAGACTTCCGGCGACAGATAGCTTCCGTCGGCCTACTGCCAGCGAGCCAGCGCCTCTGCCCCAACCACTTTCCCCGTTTTGAGCGAGATAATTGGTTGGTAGTGGACTTTGATGTCCCGATGCTGGATAGCGTCCTGCAACTGGTGATGGGGCGACTGTAAGCGGCGCAAAATACGCAAAACAAAGGCGGCGGTGAGCAAGCCGATAAGAATGCCTGCCGGGAGCCAGATCAGTGCCTGCCGGTGCCAGGTTTTTTGTAACGGCAGGGTAGATGCCCAGGTTACGATCGTGATACCCAACTCAGGAAAGGGGCGGGCGTTATAAATGCTGCCATCTTTTTTAAAATGAGTAATCGATCGTTCTTGCTGTACATGCTGCAAAACGTCCGATGGCAGATCGGCGCTACTGGCAACCACGACGTTGCGCACGGTGCCAATGATAGTCACTTCAATCGGCCATGAGCCAAACGGGATGACGTCAATGAAAGAACCCGGATCGACCATCACAACATAATGTTCGCTCCCTAATGCTGCCATAAAGCGCTTGATACCCAAATCATTTTGCGTGGTAAGCCATGCGCGATATCCATCAGGAGTGACTTTCATTGCGGGTGGAAATGCGTCAGCCTGGCTTCTTTTTTCCAGAGATGAGCATTGCGGAACGTTATCTTTGAGGTACAGCACTTCCTGAATATAGCGATAGCTATATGACAAACGGCGCATTTCCAGCAGATGCTCTTCACTACAAGGCACCCCCTGAAATGCTTCAATATGGCGCAATGCTTTTTTCGCCTGCTCGCCTACGCGTTCCGTACGTAATGCGACCCGCGTTGAGAACATGTCGAGCTCATCGATAAATTTCGTTTCGACCTGACGATGTGCCAGCCACAGGCTTAAACCTACAGGCGCGAGGATGGAAAGGAACAGTACCCCAGTCACCAGGCTTATCAGATGTCGTGTTGTCACAGTGATATCCTTATTTACACAGCGTAGGGAAAGTATATCCGAAACCCCAAAAAGCTATTCGATTGGCATCATATATTTACGGCCACTTATCATCCCGTTTGACTCCCTGTCGCGTAAATCAGGTTGTGATTTGTACAAGAGTGGTGTATTTTGTTGGTTATGTTATAACGTAACAAATTGAGGTTGCCATGAAACCGGATATTCATCCTTTTTACCGTACCGTGGTGTTTCACGATACCAGTGCCAATGAATTCTTTAAGGTCGGTTCGACCATCAAGACTGAGCGTGAGATTGAGTTTGAGGGGAAAATGTACCCGTACGTGACTCTCGATATCTCTTCTAAATCACATCCGTACTATACCGGGAAACAAAAAACCTTTGATAATGAAGGCAGTGCAGCACGTTTCCAAAAACGTTTTGGTCATTTTATTGGCGTTAAGCGGGGTTAAAATGCAGGTACTCAATTCACTTCGCAGCGCAAAACAGCGCCATCCTGACTGCCAGATAGTAAAACGCAAAGGGCGTTTGTACGTTATCTGCAAAACGAATCCGCGCTTTAAAGCAGTACAGGGTCGTAAAAAAAGACGTTAGTTTCCTTGCCAGCATTTCAGGGAGTAAAGTGCGTTGCCTTCGCAGCAACGCACTTTTTTAATCTGTGCTGAGATGCCGTTACTGGCTGGTCTGGGCGCGGGTAAGCGTAAAGACATCGTAAAACGAGAGTTCGCCTTTGCGCGATATCATCTTTTGCAGCTGTGCTTTATGTTCGCTATCCACGGACGGTGAGTGCAGGATAGTATCGATGAGTGAGGAGGGGACAAAGCGCGTGTTGTACCATTCTCCGTTATAGCAAACTCTAAAATCCAGAACGTCGATATCTTCAAAGCGGTATCGTGGCGCAACGTCGAAAAAGAAAAAGCCGTTGAGCACAACGAACAGTACCACCAGCAGCCATACTGAATCGACTAACGTTTCTGACTGTAGCATCACCGCCAGCGTGGCAAACCACGCAACATACATGCCGATAAACAGCCCTGGATGTTTGCGAATAAAGCTGATGCTAAAGCGCGGTTTGTTGTCGCGCTTCTCGCGAATATTTAAGTCGTCGATTGTTTCAGTAAGCAGGCGCTGTATTTCTGTCATCTCTTGCCTTCGTGGTGTCTGCAAAATTCAGGTGCGATCGCCCTATTTTAAAAGGGGATACGTTCTGAAGAAAGTAACAGATTAACCACAATTTAGCATAACAGTTACATTTAAGATCACAGCGTTTTGATGATCCTTGCGGGATTGCCCCCAACCACGGTGTTTGCCGGAACGCTTTTAGTGACCACTGCGCCTGATGCCACAACCACGTTATCGCCCAGCGTGACGCCGGGATTGATCACTGCACGGCCACCTATCCAGACATTATTGCCGATAGTCACGGGCTTTCCGAACTCCAGGCCACTGTTGCGCTCGGTAGCATCCAGCGGATGGGTCGCGGTATAGATATGAACGCCAGGTGCCAGCATGCAGTTGTCGCCAATATGAATTGGACAGACGTCGAGCATAACGCAGTCGAAATTAGCGTAAAAGTCTTTACCAAGATAGATGTTATAACCGTAATCACAACGGAAAGAGGGTTCAATATAGGCCCCCTCACTCTGACCTAACAGATCATGCAGGATTGCCTGACGCTCATTTTTTTCATCGGGAGCGGTGAGATTGTAGCGATGGATCAACTGACGAGCGCGTAGGCGGTCACTGCGCAGCGTTTCATCTGCCGGGCGATAGTATTCGCCGGCGATCATTTTTTGCTTTTCATTACGCATTACGAATTCCCTGTGTACTGAAGGTTATTTCAGCACAGTAAAACGTAATGCAAGAAAGGGGAACGTTCCCGCTTCTTTGCTGTGATCATAGTCACGCGATTTGAATTAAATAACCATTGTAAATGAGAAAATGGTCAGCCAGACAACGGTACCGCTATACCTGACTTACCCTTGAGTGCAATTAGCGAATGAATTTCCAAACAGAAGTTGGAATCTTGTCGTAAAGCTTATTCATGGTCAATTCAGCAAGGCGATGATCTGCTGCTGAGTAAAATACAGCCAGTTCGTTGTCGGACAATTCATATTTATTTTTTTCAATAACGCGCTCTAGCGTATCAATTGTCTGGCAACGTCGCAGGCGCATCAAATAATCTGTTTTAGTTAATGGTTTATCGGACATAACTCTTACCTATGATTGTAATAATTTTTAACAAGACAAACTAACAGGATTAGCCCTGGTGGCATTGACAAAACAGCGAAACAGTCGATTACCTGACTTCCGCCATTTCTGCAGATCCTGCGTATTAATACCATAACTGCTGAACAACATAAAAGTGTCATCCAGGTATTCATCTATCTGCGCGATCAGCTTATTGTCCTCATTGTACTTAATTTTATAATTAAGTGCGAAGGTTGCAATATGCTCTATCAGTTCATTGAGCTGCAAGCTGGTTGCAGAGGTAGGGTCATTAACCCAGCCATGGTTACTTTGTTCAAGGTTTGCAAGACAGTCATGATACAGAGTTTCGCAGAGAAATTTAAGCTGCGCGATATCATGTCTTTTGGGTGAGTATTCATCCATAACGCATCCCCTTCTTAGTGGCTTAAACTAACCGAACACCTTTCGGGATGGATACAACAACTACCTGGAACTTGCCCGCGACTCCTGATGATTTAACTATAATCTACTCTAAAAAAGATTTCATCGTCATATCACGAAAAATTACAATTATGTAAAATTATGATGCTACGTCATTTTTACATTTTAACAGATAAATGCCGCTATTCGAAATGGGACAAATTCTTTATTCTTCGGGCAATCATCGGGTTATCTTGTTTAGGTTTAGCAACGAAAGGCAACAACCGACAATGTGAACCAGTGGATAGGATTAATCTTAATATTTATTAAAGTAAATAAGAACTCTCGCTGTTTTTTTAAGAATAGCCTTTAAGGCTACAAGGATTATATCGCTTATTTACCCGAGAGAAAATAAACGGAATGGCAATAAGTGATTTTTATGATTTTTCCAGAAAAAAGGCCGCTTGTGCGGCCTTATCTTTAGAGATGTATCAATGATGTTCTACTGAGTGGCTATGCTCAATATCTTCATTTTTGCGGCTAAAGCGGCGGCGTACCACCACAAAGAACACCGGAACAAAGAAGATCGCCAACACGGTTGCCGTCACCATCCCACCCATTACGCCAGTACCAACGGCGTTCTGCGCACCGGAACCTGCGCCGGAGCTGATGACCAGCGGCATTACGCCCAGAATAAAGGCCAGTGACGTCATCAGGATTGGACGTAAACGCATGCGTACTGCGTCCAGCGTCGCCTCTATCAGACCTTTACCCTCTTTATCCATCAAGTCTTTGGCGAATTCGACGATAAGTATCGCGTTCTTCGCCGACAACCCAATGGTTGTGAGCAGGCCTACCTGGAAGTAAACGTCGTTGGTCAGGCCGCGGAACGTTGCTGCCAGCAATGCACCGATAACACCCAGCGGTACAACCAGCATTACGGAGAACGGAATTGACCAGCTCTCGTACAACGCTGCCAGACACAAGAACACGACGATCAGTGAAATGGCATACAGGGCAGGAGCCTGGTTGCCGGACAGTCGTTCCTGGTAGGACATACCGGTCCAGTCATAACCGATACCGGATGGCAGTTTGCTGGCCAGTTGCTCCATCATGGCCATCGCTTCACCGGTACTTTTACCCGGAGCGGCCTGGCCTAAGATTTCCATGGAAGGCAGACCGTTATAGCGTTCCAGACGCGGTGAGCCGTATTCCCAACGCGAAGTAGAGAAGGCGGAGAACGGTACCATCTGTCCATCGCTGCCGCGGACATACCAGTTTCCAATATCTTCCGGCAACATACGGTATTTCGCTTCAGACATGACGTAAACTTTCTTCACACGACCACGGTCGATGAAGTCATTCACGTAGCTTCCGCCCCATGCTGCACCCAGCGTTGTATTAATATCACTAATGGAAACGCCCAGAGCCTGCGCTTTTTCCTGATCGATATCGATCTTGAACTGCGGCGTATCTTCCAGACCGTTAGGACGTACGCCGACCAACAGATCAGGATGCTTCGCGACTTCACCAAACAGCTGGTTACGCGCCTGAGTCAGCTTCTCATGACCTAAACCTGCCTGGTCAATCAACTGGAAGTCGAAACCGGTCGCGGTCCCTAACTCCACAATCGCTGGCAGGTTAAAGGCAAAGACCATAGCGTCTTTAATCTGCGAGAATGCGCCCATCGCACGTTGAGTAATCGCCTCAACTTTGTTCTCTTCGCCTGGACGTTCACTCCAGTCTTTCAGAGAAACGAACGCGATACCGGTGTTCTGACCACGACCAGCAAAACCGAAACCGTTAACGGCAAACACCGATTCAACGTTCGCTTTTTCCTTGGTCAGGTAGTAATCCGTCATTTCGTCCAGCACCTTCTGGGTACGCTCTTGCGTTGCACCCGCTGGCAGCTGAGCCATTGACAGGAATACCCCCTGGTCTTCATCTGGCAGGAACGAGCTTGGCAGACGAACGAACAGATAAGCCATGCCCACGACGATTATCAGATACAGCGCCAGATAACGACCGGTGCTGCGCAGAATACCGCCCACGCTGTCGGTGTAATGGTGCGTGCTCTTATCGAACATGCGGTTAAACCAGCCGAAGAAGCCTTTTTTGCCTTCACCGTGATCGCCTTTAGCAATCGGTTTGAGCATGGTCGCACACAGGGCAGGGGTCAGAATCAATGCCACCAGGACTGACAACGCCATTGCTGAAACAATGGTGATGGAGAACTGACGGTAAATTGCACCGGTAGAACCCCCGAAGAATGCCATCGGGATAAATACCGCTGACAGTACCATCGCGATACCCACCAGTGCGCCCTGAATCTGGCCCATTGATTTACGCGTTGCTTCCTTCGGCGGTAGTCCTTCCTCTGCCATTACACGTTCAACGTTCTCGACCACAACGATGGCGTCATCCACCAACAGGCCGATGGCGAGCACCATCCCGAACATCGTCAGGGTGTTTATCGAGAAGCCGAAAATCGCAAGGACGGCAAACGTACCCAATAGCACAACCGGCACGGCGATAGTCGGAATCAGCGTCGCGCGGAAGTTCTGCAGGAACAGATACATTACCAGGAACACGAGGATGATTGCTTCCGCCAGCGTTTTTACTACTTCGTGAATAGAGATTTTCACGAACGGCGTGGTGTCATATGGGTAAACGATCTTCAGACCTGACGGGAAGAACGGCTCCATCTTCTTCAGTTCTTCGCGGATAGCGTTTGCTGTATCCAGGGCGTTAGCACCTGTCGCCAGCTTGATACCCAGACCGGATGCCGGTTTACCGTTGAACTTCGCAATGATGTCGTAGTTCTCACCGCCCAGTTCCACTTTCGCCACGTCACGCAGACGAACCTGGGAACCATCCTGATTCACTTTCAGCAGAATTTTGCTGAACTCATCAGCGGAGGTCAGACGGGTTTGCGCGATGATTGACGCGTTAAGCTGCTGGCCTTTAACCGGTGGCGTACCACCTAACTGACCGGCTGCAACCTGGGCGTTCTGCGCCTTGATGGCGCTGATTACATCAACCGGCGTCAGCTGGAAGTTGTTCAGTTTGTTCGGATCCATCCAGATACGCATCGCGTACTGAGAACCAAACAGCTGAACATCACCCACGCCTGAAGTACGGCTAATAGCGTCCTTCATGTTGGCGCCAACGTAGTCGGAAATATCCTCCTGCGTCATGGTGCCGTTGGTGTTGATAACACCGACAACCATCAGGAAGCTACTGGATGACTTCTCAACGCTAACCCCTTGCTGCTGTACTTCCTGCGGCAGCAACGGCATGGCCAGCTGCAGTTTGTTCTGCACCTGAACCTGCGCGATATCCGCATCAGTACCAGACTGGAAGGTTAGGGTGATCTGCACGGTACCCGTGGAGTCACTGTTAGAGGACATGTACATCAGGTTATCGATACCGTTCATATTCTGTTCGATAACCTGCGTAACAGTATCCTGTACTGTTTTGGCATCAGCGCCAGGGTAGGTCGCGGAGATCGTCACTGCTGGCGGTGCAATAGTCGGATATTGCGCTACCGGCAATTTGAGGATCGCGAGCCCCCCTGCCAACATGATGATAATGGCGATCACCCACGCAAATATTGGGCGATCGATAAAGAAATTAGGCATGTCTTAACGGCTCCTGTTTAAGTTAAGACTTGGACTGTTCAGGCTGGCTACCGCTTTGGCCTTGCTGGTTGTTATCAGCGGTGATTTCCTGCGCTTTTACCTGCGCGCCAGGACGTACTTTCTGCAGCCCAGTAACAATCACGCGGTCGCCCGGCTTAAGTCCATCAGTGACTAACCATTTGTCACCAATCGCTTGTGCGGCGACAATTTGACGAGTTTCAACTTTGTTGTCTGCGCCGATAACCAATGCACTGGCATCGCCACGCGGTGTACGGGTAACGCCTTGCTGCGGGACCAGTAATGCAGTTGGGTTAATCCCTTCTTCCAGACGTGCACGGACGAACATACCCGGCAGTAAGGTGTGATCCGGGTTAGGGAAGATGGCGCGTAACGTAATCGATCCGGTGGTTTGATCAACCGTCACATCAGAAAATTCCAGCGTGCCGGACTGCGGGAATTTAATGCCGTCATTGGTTACCAGTTCGACTTTCGCTTTGCCGTTCTCTTGCTTCAGTGTGCCGTTGGCCAGCTCTTGTTTCAGGCGCAGGAAGTCGTTGCTTGACTGCGTCACGTCCACGTAGATCGGGTCTAACTGCTGAACGGTCGCCAGTGCGGTCGCTTGACCGTTTTGCACCAGAGCACCTTCCGTAACGGATGATTTACCAATGCGGCCGCTGATAGGCGACGTCACTTTGGTATAGGCCAGATTGATGCGTGCAGTTTCTACCGCGGCTTTCGCGGCGACAACGGCGGCGTTTGCCTGCTGCGCGTCTGCCAGCGCGCTATCATAGTCCTGTTGACTGATGTACTTGGTACCCAACAGTTTCTGATAACGTTTAACCGTCAGTTGAGCGATATTTGCTGCGGCTTGTGCTTTGGCCAGATCGCCTTTTGCGCTTTCATAAGCGGCCTGGTAAGTTGCAGGATCAATCTGATAGAGAGACACACCCGCTTCGATGTCACCACCTTCGGTGAAATTACGCTTCAGGATAATACCGCTAACCTGAGGGCGAACTTCTGCGATGCGAAACGCACTGGTGCGACCCGGAAGCTCGGTTGTTATCTGTAGAGGTTCAGTTTTGAGTGTAACAACTCCAACCTCTGGCATCTGCTGGCCCCCTTGTTGGGCCTGTTTGTCGTCACATCCTGTTAGCGCTAAGCTGCCTGAGAGCATCAGAACGACTGCCAGAGGCGTTAACCCTCTGTTTTTGTTCATATGTAAACCTCGAGTGTCCGATTTCAAATTGATCAATGGCTTAAAGCCCATAAACCCATTGCTGCGTTTATATTATCGTCGTGCTATGGTACATACATTCACAAATGTATGTAAATCTAACGCCTGTAAATTCACTGACATATGGCACGAAAAACCAAACAACAAGCACAGGAAACACGACAGCATATTCTCGATGTTGCTCTGCATTTGTTTTCGCAACAAGGGGTATCATCCACCTCGCTTGCGGAGATCGCAAAAGCCGCTGGTGTCACGCGCGGAGCAATCTATTGGCATTTCAAAAACAAGTCGGATTTATTCAGTGAAATCTGGGAGCTAGCAAAACCTAACATTGATGAGTTAGAGACTGAGTATCAGGCAAAATTCCCCGACGATCCACTATCAGTATTAAGAGAAATTTTAATTTACGTTCTTGAAGCTACCGTGACAGAAGAACGCCGACGTTTGTTGCTGGAAATTATATTCCACAAATGCGAATTTGTCGGGGAAATGGCCTCTGTTCAGTTAGCTCAACGCCATCTTTGTATTGAAAATTACGATCGTATCGAACAAACATTGCGGCACTGTATGGATGCCAATATGCTGCCGGAAAACCTGAACACCCGTCGCGTGGCGGTCCTGTTGCGTAGCTACATTACCGGAATCATAGAAAACTGGTTATTTGCCCCCGAATCGTTTGATCTGAAAAAAGAAGCTCGGGAATACGTGGCTGTGCTGCTGGAGATGTGCCTTATGTGCCCAACTCTGCGGCTTGGCGTGGCGGAAATCCACTAAACGTTTTGGGCCTGTACCAGGAATTCTCCTGGTCGTTTTGCCTGCTGCTATTCTGCCGGTCACAGCCGTGATATTCTTGCCGCTTGACTATTTTCGGTCACTTTTCCGGTTCAGAAACGTTCATTCTCATGACTATGTTGCAGCTCTATAAACGTTCACAGCATCTTATTGCTATTACCATTCTTTTCTTCATTCTCTTGCTATCTTGCCAGTCGTCTGCTTTTGCGCGGGCGCAACAGAGTGGTGAACTGCCGACGAAAGCGGATATTCAGAGCCAACTGGACGCGCTGAGTAAACAAAAAGATCTCTCCGCGCAGGATAAGCTGGTCCAACAGGATCTCATCGATACCATCGCCACGTTGGATAAAATCGATCGCGTGAAAGATGAGACCGTACAGCTTCGCCAGAAAGTTGCCCAGGCACCGGAGAAAATGCGTCAGGCGACGGATGCGTTAAATTCGCTCAGTGATGTTGATAACGACGATGAAACGCGAAAAACGCTGAGTACACTCTCCTTACGACAGCTTGAGTCGCGCGTGGCACAGGTTTTGGATGACCTGCAAAGTGCGCAAAACGATCTTGCCGCTTACAACAGCCAACTGGTGTCGCTCCAGACGCAGCCAGAGCGTGTGCAGAATGCGATGTACACCGCGTCGCAGCAAATGCAGCAAATCCGCAATCGACTCGATGGCACCAATGTGGGAGAGGCGGCGTTACGCCCCAGCCAGCAGGTGTTGCTGCAGGCGCAGCAGGCGCTGCTGAATGCGCAGATCGACCAACAGCGTAAGAGCCTGGAAGGCAATACTGTTTTGCAGGATACCTTGCAAAAACAACGTGATTACGTAACAGCTAACAGTAACCGGCTTGAACATCAGCTCCAGCTCCTGCAAGAAGCGGTGAACAGCAAACGACTGACGTTAACCGAAAAGACGGCTCAGGAAGCGGTAACGCCGGATGAAGCCGAGCGTATTCAGTCAAATCCGTTAGTGAAGCAGGAACTGGATGTTAACCATCAGCTCAGCCAGCGCCTGATTGCCGCGACCGAAAACGGCAACAACCTGATGCAGCAGAATATCAAAGTCAAAAACTGGCTTGACCGCGCGCTGCAATCCGAACGCAATATTAAAGAACAGATCGCTGTCCTGAAAGGCAGTCTGCTGCTGTCGCGTATTCTGTATCAGCAACAACAAACACTGCCGTCGGCGGATGAACTTGCCGATATGACTAACCGGATCGCTGATTTGCGTCTGGAACAGTTTGAGATTAACCAGCAGCGCGATGCGCTATTCCAGAACGATGCGTTTGTCGCCAAACTGGAAGAAGGGCACAGCAACGAAGTGAATGGTGAAGTCCATGATGCCCTGCTGCAGGTTGTGGATATGCGCCGTGAACTGTTGGATCAGCTGAACAAGCAGCTGGGCAACCAGTTGATGATGGCGATTAACCTGCAAATCAATCAACAGCAGCTAATGAGCGTGTCGAAGAACCTGAAAGGGATCCTCACGCAGCAAATCTTCTGGGTTAATAGTAACCGTCCGATGGACTGGGACTGGATCAAAGCCTTCCCGCAAACGCTCAAAGACCAGTTTAAGTCGATGAAAATCACAGTGAACTGGGAAAAAGCCTGGCCAGCGGTCTTTATTGCGTTCCTGGCGGGCCTGCCGCTGCTGCTTATTGCCGGGTTAATCCGCTGGCGTTTGAAATGGCTGAAAGAGTATCAGGCGAAATTAGCCGCCGCAGTAGGGAATCTGCGTAATGACAGTCAGCTCAATACGCCAAAAGCGATACTGATCGATCTGATCAGAGCGTTGCCGGCGTGCCTGATTATCCTCGCCGTGGGCCTGATTCTGCTTACCATGCAGTTGAATATCAGCGACCTGCTGTGGGCGTTCAGTAAGAAGATGACAGTCTTCTGGCTGGTGTTTGGTCTGTGCTGGAAGGTGCTGGAAAAAGATGGCGTGGCGATACGTCATTTTGGCATGCCAGCGCAGCAGACCAGCCACTGGCGCCGCCAGATCGTGCGTATTAGCCTGGCGCTGTTGCCGCTTAACTTCTGGTCGGTCATTGCTGAACTGTCGCCGCTTAATTTGATGGACGATGTGCTGGGTCAGGTAGTTATTTTCCTCAACCTGCTGCTGATCGCCTTCCTGGTATGGCCAATGTGCCGCGAAAGCTGGCGTGACAAAGAGTCACATGGCCTGCGTCTGGTCACTATTACCGTCCTCTCAATTATCCCGATTGCATTAATGGTGCTGACGGCGACAGGGTATTTCTACACCACGTTGCGCCTGGCCGGCCGTTGGATTGAAACGGTCTATCTGGTTATCCTTTGGAACCTGCTGTATCAGACGGTACTGCGTGGATTGAGTGTGGCGGCACGTCGTATCGCCTGGCGCCGTGCCTTAGCGCGTCGTCAGAACCTGGTGAAAGAAGGGGCGGAAGGAGCCGAGCCGCAGGAAGAACCGACCATTGCGCTTGAGCAGGTTAACCAGCAAACGCTGCGTATAACAATGCTGGTGATGGTTGCCCTGTTTGGTATTCTGTTCTGGGCTATTTGGTCTGATTTGATAACCGTATTCAGCTACCTCGACAGCATAACGCTCTGGCATTACAACGGCACCGAAGCGGGAGCTGCGGTGGTGAAAGACGTCACCATGGGCAGTCTGCTGTTTGCGATTATTGCCTCAATGGTCGCGTGGGCGCTGATCCGTAACTTACCCGGCCTGCTGGAAGTGCTGGTGCTGTCGCGACTGAAGATGCGTCAGGGTGCTTCGTATGCGATCACCACGATCCTTAACTACGCGATCATCGCCATCGGTGCGATGACGGTCTTCGGATCGCTCGGTGTTTCATGGGATAAGCTACAGTGGCTGGCAGCAGCCCTGTCGGTTGGTCTTGGTTTTGGCTTGCAGGAAATCTTCGGTAACTTTGTTTCGGGTCTGATTATTCTGTTTGAACGCCCGGTCCGCATCGGCGATACCGTAACTATCGGTACGTTCTCAGGAACGGTCAGCAAGATCCGTATCCGTGCCACCACTATTACCGACTTCGATCGCAAAGAGGTGATCATCCCGAACAAAGCATTTGTGACGGAGCGCTTGATCAACTGGTCGCTTTCCGATACCACCACGCGTCTGGTGATCCGCATCGGCGTGGCCTACGGTTCGGATCTGGATAAAGTGAAGAAAGTGCTGTTGCAGGCGGCGATGGAACATCCGAAAGTGATGCACGATCCGGAGCCTGCGGTGTTCTTTACCGCCTTCGGCGCCAGCACGCTGGATCATGAACTGCGATTATACGTGCGTGAACTGCGCGATCGTAGCCACACGGTTGATGAACTGAACCGTGCGGTCGATCGTTTGTGCCGTGAAAACGACATTGATATCGCCTTTAACCAGCTCGAAGTGCACCTGCATAATGCGAAAGGTGATACCGTGACCGAGGTTAAGCGTGACATCATTAAAGGTGATGATCCGACGCCTTCGGTAGGTTAATAGAAAAACTCATCAGGCCTGCGAGCTTCGATTCATTCGTAGGCCTGATAAGTGCAACGCTTTCAGGCATTTCAGCTATAGCGCGTTTTTTGAAGAAGAGAGCTGTTTCTTTTCGTAATCCCGTTTAACAATCTCCAGCGCCTTCAGTACGGTTTCAGGCGCAACCTGATTTTCCTCAAGTAAAACAATCAAATCGACGGCCAGTTTGACCTCGTCCGGGGCGTTCTCTAATGACATAAATTCTCCGGGGATTAACGGGTTAAACGCGCCAGCACGTTTTCTATGCTTGCCAGAGCATGGCGACAGCGCGCCAGTCGCGCCTCGAATGCTTCTACTTCACGATGCAGTTTTTGCTGTTCTTCAAAGCCGGTAGCCTGAGCCAGACGCTCTTTGCGTTCACGCGTCATTTCAACCAGACGGCGTTCAAATTCCTGATGTTGGACCCGCTTGCGCTGCCAGCGCGCCAGACCTGGAGAAGCGCTGTCCCACTCTCGAAGGGACCAACTGGCGGTTTCACGTGAAATCGCCTCTAACTGTGAGGCAAGGTGTTCCGCAAGCCAGGTGATTTGCGGGAGTTGTTGCTGCTCAACGGCACGACGCAGGGCAGTAAGATTATCGTCAGCCTCATCCAGACAAGCCTGCAGCAACGTGCTGCGCGTGTGAAACAGATGCCTGTCAAAGCGGGCGCTAAGCGTTGTGTGATGCGCCAGCGGAGCACAACGCTGTCGCAGGCGGTTAAGCTGGTTTTCGAGCGTCTGTAACAGCATGGCGGTTTTCACAACAACACTCCGATGAAAATGAGAACCGTTATGCTAAAGTAGCGATTCTCTGTGTTAAGTACTCATATTATGCAACGCATTATTCTAATCATCATTGGCTGGATAGCGGTAGTGCTAGGTACGCTGGGCGTTGTATTGCCTCTGTTGCCGACGACGCCGTTTATACTGCTGGCAGCCTGGTGTTTTGCCCGCTCATCGCCGCGTTTTCACGACTGGTTGCTTTACCGTTCGTGGTTCGGCGGGTATTTGCGCCACTGGCAAAAACACCGTGCGATGCCGCCGGGAGCAAAACCGCGCGCTGTTTTGTTGATCCTGGTGACGTTTGGTATTTCACTGTGGCTGGTCAATATGATGTGGGTGCGCGGCCTGCTGCTGGTTATTCTTGCCTGTTTACTGATTTTTATGTGGCGGATCCCGGTGATTGATGAAAAACAACAAAAGCAGTAAAGCGCAATAATCGCTGTTGCAATTGTCTCTCACAGCCAGTAAATTCGACCGTTTTCGAGCACAGGCGCAGGTGGTCAAAGGTTAAGCAAGTGTAACCTTGGCTCTTATATAGACACAAAATCATTCAAGATACGTCGAGGATGAAGTGTTTAGTGCGCCGTGAAGTAATACTGTATTAATCAGGCACAAACTTATGACCGCGACAGCACAGCAGCTTGAGTTTCTCAAAAATAGCATCAAAAGCATCCACGACTACCCAAAACCGGGCATTCTCTTTCGTGATGTCACCAGTTTACTGGAAGACCCGAAAGCCTACGCCCTCAGCATTGAATTGCTGGTTGAACGCTACAAAAATGCGGGTATCACTAAAGTGGTTGGCACCGAAGCGCGTGGCTTCCTGTTTGGCGCGCCGGTAGCGTTGGGTCTGGGCGTCGGCTTTGTTCCGGTACGCAAACCCCGTAAGCTTCCGCGTGAAGTTATTGCTGAGACCTATGAGCTGGAATACGGCACCGATCAGCTGGAAATCCACGTTGATGCCATCAAACCTGGCGATAAAGTGCTGGTTGTGGACGACCTGCTGGCAACTGGCGGCACGATTGAAGCGACTGTGAAGCTGATCCGCCGTCTGGGTGGTGAAGTTACCGATGCTGCTTTTATCATTAACCTGTTTGATCTGGGCGGCGAACAGCGTCTGGAAAAACAGGGGCTGACCTGTTATAGCCTGGTTCCATTCCCGGGCCACTAAGTCGGGCTATCTTATCTCGGTAGACGAATACCGAGACACACAACCTCGCCGTCGCTGCGAGGTTGTGTTAGCATTATCCCCCTGTGAATCCACCCTCCAGCCTTTCAGAGCCTGCCAATGAGTTATCAGGTCTTAGCCCGAAAATGGCGCCCACAAACCTTTGCTGACGTCGTCGGCCAGGAACATGTGCTGACGGCACTGGCGAACGGCTTGTCGTTAGGGCGTATTCATCATGCTTATTTGTTTTCCGGCACCCGTGGCGTCGGGAAAACCTCTATCGCCCGTTTGCTGGCGAAGGGATTAAACTGTGAAACCGGCATCACCGCCACGCCGTGTGGCGTGTGCGATAATTGCCGGGAAATCGAGCAGGGGCGTTTTGTCGATCTGATTGAAATCGACGCCGCCTCACGCACCAAAGTCGAAGACACCCGTGACCTGCTGGATAACGTCCAGTATGCGCCTGCGCGCGGTCGCTTTAAGGTCTACTTGATCGACGAAGTGCACATGCTGTCTCGCCACAGTTTTAATGCCTTGCTGAAAACGCTCGAAGAGCCGCCCGCGCACGTTAAGTTCCTGCTGGCGACTACCGATCCGCAGAAGCTGCCGGTGACTATCCTGTCGCGCTGTCTGCAATTCCATCTTAAAGCGTTGGATGTCGAACAGATTCGCCATCAGCTTGAGCATATCCTCAAAGAAGAGCATATCGCCCATGAACCACGTGCACTGCAATTGCTGGCTCGCGCCGCGGACGGCAGCCTGCGTGATGCGCTGAGCCTGACCGATCAGGCGATCGCCAGCGGCGATGGCCAGGTCTCGACCGAGGCGGTCAGCACTATGCTCGGCACGCTGGACGACGACCAGGCGCTCTCGCTCGTTGAAGCGGTTGTTGCTGCGGACGGCGAACGCGTGATGGCGCTGGTAAACGACGCCGCCGCGCGCGGTATCGAATGGGAAGCGCTGCTGGTTGAGATGTCGGCTTTGCTGCATCGTATTGCCATGGTTCAGCTTTCGCCTGCCGCGCTCGGCAGCGATATGGCCGCCATTGAACAGCGTATGCGTGAACTGGCGCGAATTGTTCCGCCAACCGATGTGCAGCTTTACTACCAAACTTTGTTAATCGGGCGCAAGGAACTGCCATATGCGCCGGACAGGCGAATGGGCGTCGAAATGACGCTGCTGCGTGCGCTGGCTTTTCATCCGCGCATGCCGCTCCCGGAACCTGAAGTTCCACGACAGTCGTTTGCCCCGGTCGCACCCACTGCGGTGATGACCCCGACGCAGGTGCAGCAGCAGCCTGCGCCTGCACAACAGCAACAGAATGTGCCGCTCTCCGATGCCACCAGTCAGGTGTTGGCGGCGCGTAGCCAGTTGCAACGCGCTCAGGGAGCAACCAAAGCAAAAAAGAGTGAACCGGCAGCCGCTTCCCGCGCGCGGCCGGTGAATAATGCTGCGCTGGAAAGACTGGCTTCGGTGTCGGAACGTGTTCAGGCGCGTCCGGCGGTCTCTGCGCTGGAAAAAGCACCGGCGAAGAAAGAAGCGTATCGCTGGAAAGCGACCAATCCTGTTGCAGAAGTTAAAGAAGTCGTTGCCACGCCGAAAGCGCTGAAAAAAGCGCTTGAGCATGAAAAAACGCCGGAACTGGCGGCAAAGCTTGCGGCTGAAGCCATTGAACGCGACCCGTGGGCCGCCCAGGTGAGTCAGCTCTCGCTGCCTAAACTGGTGGAGCAGGTGGCGCTTAATGCCTGGAAAGAAGAGAATGGCAACGTAGTTTGCCTGCATCTGCGTTCCACGCAGCGACACCTAAATTCCAGCGGTGCGCAGCAAAAACTGGCCGAAGCTCTGAGTTCCTTAACGGGGTCAACGGTTGAATTGACCATCGTTGAAGATGATAATCCAGCGGTGCGTACGCCGCTGGAGTGGCGTCAGGCCATTTATGAAGAGAAGCTCGCGCAGGCGCGTGAGTCGATTATTGCGGATAATAACATCCAGACGCTGCGTCGTTTTTTCGATGCGGAGCTGGACGAAGAGAGTATTCGCCCCATTTGATCGTCAGCCTAATGGTTTGACGGTCGTCATCCCTTAACGTGATTGAGAGAGAAGCCTATGTTTGGTAAAGGCGGTCTGGGTAACCTGATGAAACAGGCCCAGCAGATGCAAGAAAAAATGCAGCAGATGCAGGAAGAAGTCGCCAAGCTGGAAGTGACCGGCGAATCTGGCGCGGGTCTGGTAAAAGTGACCATTAACGGCGCGCACAACTGCCGTCGCGTGGAGATCGATCCAAGCCTGCTGGAAGACGACAAAGAGATGCTGGAAGATCTGGTTGCTGCGGCATTCAACGACGCGGCGCGTCGCATTGAAGAGACGCAGAAAGAGAAGATGGCCTCTGTTTCCTCCGGAATGCAGCTGCCGCCTGGCTTTAAGATGCCGTTCTGATGCAAACCAGCCCGCTGTTAACTCAGCTTATGGAAGCACTGCGCTGTCTGCCCGGCGTTGGCCCGAAGTCGGCGCAGCGCATGGCGTTCACGCTACTTCAGCGCGATCGCAGCGGCGGGATGCGTCTGGCACAGGCGTTAACGAAGGCAATGTCGGAAATCGGCCACTGTGCCGATTGCCGCACCTTCACAGAACAAGACGTCTGCAACATTTGTTCGAACCCGCGTCGCCAGGAAAACGGTCAGATTTGTGTGGTGGAGAGTCCGGCGGACATCTACGCCATTGAGCAAACCGGGCAGTTTTCCGGACGTTACTTCGTGCTGATGGGACACCTGTCGCCGCTGGACGGTATTGGCCCTGATGATATCGGGCTGGATCGTCTCGAACAGCGACTGGAGTCTGAGCAAATCAACGAACTGATCCTGGCGACCAATCCCACGGTCGAAGGAGAGGCGACCGCCAACTATATTGCTGAGCTTTGCATGCAATATGGCGTTGAAGCCAGCCGTATCGCCCATGGCGTTCCGGTAGGCGGCGAGCTGGAAATGGTCGATGGCACTACGCTGTCGCACTCTCTGGCAGGACGACACAAGATTAAATTCTGAACAAACGGAGGCCGCGACGGCGGCTTCCGCTTGAAATCCTTCCCGCTTGTCCCCATTTCACCCTCAACGTGTTTTTACCATTGAAAATGGCATTGTTGAGGTAGATCTACATGAAAGGACAAGAAACTCGTGGTTTTCAGTCAGAAGTCAAACAGCTTCTGCACCTGATGATCCATTCTCTGTATTCCAATAAAGAAATCTTCCTGCGTGAGCTTATCTCTAACGCCTCGGATGCGGCAGACAAGCTGCGTTTCCGCGCCCTGTCTAACCCGGACCTGTATGAAGGCGACGGTGAGCTGCGTGTACGTGTTTCCTTCGATAAAGATAAGCGTACGTTGACCATTGCCGATAACGGCGTGGGGATGAACCGTGATGACGTTATCGATCATCTGGGGACCATTGCGAAATCCGGTACTAAATCTTTCCTCGAATCCATGGGTTCCGATCAGGCGAAAGACAGCCAGTTGATCGGCCAGTTCGGGGTGGGCTTCTACTCTGCGTTCATCGTGGCGGACAAAGTCACCGTGCGTACCCGTGCTGCGGGCGATAAGCCGGAAAACGGCGTGTTCTGGGAATCTGCGGGCGAAGGTGAGTACACCGTTGCCGACATCACCAAAGACGATCGCGGCACCGAAATCACTCTGCATCTGCGCGAAGGCGAAGACGAGTTCCTTGATGACTGGCGCGTACGTTCCATCATCAGCAAATATTCCGACCATATCGCGTTGCCGGTAGAGATCGAAAAATCCGAAGAGAAAGACGGCGAGACCGTGATTTCCTGGGAAAAGATCAACAAGGCGCAGGCGCTGTGGACCCGTAACAAGTCGGAAATCAAAGACGACGAGTACAACGAATTCTACAAGCACATCGCCCACGACTTCACTGACCCGCTGACCTGGAGCCACAACCGTGTGGAAGGTAAGCAGGAGTACACCAGCCTGCTGTACATCCCGTCCCAGGCTCCGTGGGATATGTGGAACCGCGATCACAAGCATGGCCTGAAACTGTACGTCCAGCGTGTGTTCATCATGGACGACGCCGAGCAGTTCATGCCGAACTACCTGCGCTTTGTGCGCGGTCTGATAGATTCCAACGATCTGCCGCTGAACGTTTCCCGTGAGATCCTGCAGGACAGCACAGTCACCCGTAACCTGCGCAGCGCGCTGACCAAACGCGTACTGCAGATGCTGGAAAAACTGGCGAAAGACGACGCGGAAAAATACCAGACCTTCTGGAAACAGTTCGGCCTGGTACTGAAAGAAGGCCCGGCGGAAGATCACGCCAACCAGGAAACGATCGCTAAGCTGATGCGCTTCGCGTCTACGCACACTGACTCCTCCGCACAGACCGTGTCGCTGGAAGACTACGTGTCGCGTATGAAAGAAGGGCAGGAGAAAATCTACTACATCACCGCAGACAGCTATGCGGCAGCGAAGAGCAGCCCGCACCTGGAACTGCTGCGTAAGAAAGGCATTGAAGTCCTGCTGCTTTCTGACCGCATCGATGAGTGGATGATGAACTACCTGACCGAGTTCGACGGTAAGGCATTCCAGTCTGTTGCTAAAGCTGACGAGTCCATCGACAAGCTGGCGGATGAAGTTGATGAATCGGCAAAAGAAGCGGAAAAAGCGCTGACGCCGTTCGTTGAGCGCGTGAAAACCCTGCTGGGCGACCGCGTGAAAGAAGTGCGTCTGACTCACCGTCTGACCGACACGCCAGCCATCGTCACCACCGATGCGGATGAAATGAGCACCCAGATGGCGAAACTGTTTGCCGCTGCGGGCCAGGCCGTACCGGAAGTGAAATATATCTTTGAACTCAACCCGGACCACGTGCTGGTAAAACGCACGGCGGATACCCAGGATGAAGCGCAGTTTAAAGAGTGGGTCGAACTGCTGCTGGATCAGGCGCTGTTTGCTGAGCGCGGCACGCTGGAAGACCCTAACCAGTTCATCCGTCGTATGAACCAGTTGCTGGTGTCCTGATACCCGTAATGTAATGCCGGATGGCGCTAACGCTTATCCGGCCTACAGCATCTCGTAATAGTATGCCGGATACGGTGTTTCCACCGCCATCCGGCATTTTCTCGCCTTATTTTTAATTTTCCCACCGTTAACCGTTTCAGCGTCGGGCGTCTTTCTTGAGCCAATTGCGTGATGGTGGTATCGTTTAGCGCTTTTTAAAAAATATCGACAACCTTTAAGGGGATTTTCGTAATGCGTATCATTCTGCTTGGCGCTCCGGGCGCGGGTAAAGGAACTCAGGCTCAGTTCATCATGGAGAAGTATGGTATTCCGCAAATCTCCACCGGTGATATGCTGCGTGCTGCCGTGAAATCTGGCTCCGAGCTGGGCAAACAAGCGAAAGACATCATGGACGCCGGTAAGCTGGTGACTGATGAGCTGGTGATCGCGCTGGTAAAAGAGCGTATTGCTCAGGAAGACTGCCGTAATGGTTTCCTGCTGGATGGCTTCCCGCGTACTATTCCGCAGGCAGACGCCATGAAAGAAGCGGGCATCAACGTGGACTACGTTCTGGAGTTTGACGTACCTGACGAACTGATCGTTGACCGTATCGTGGGTCGTCGCGTACACGCTGCTTCTGGCCGCGTTTACCACATCAAATTCAACCCGCCTAAGGTTGAAGGTAAAGACGACGTGACCGGCGAAGAGCTGACCACCCGTAAAGACGATCAGGAAGAGACCGTACGTAAGCGCCTGGTGGAATACCATCAGATGACCGCTCCGCTGATCGGCTACTACTCTAAAGAAGCGCAGGCGGGTAACACCAAATACGCGAAAGTTGACGGTACTCAGGCCGTTGCTGACGTGCGCGCAGCGCTGGAAAAAATCCTCGGCTAATTTTTCGCGTAATAAACCTCTTATCAGGCCTGCCATTATCGCGTAGGCCTGATAAGCGTAGCGCCATCAGGCAAATTCTCGTCTTACCTCTCACAGCAATTAGTTCTTCTTTATCGCTTTTCCGCTACAATTATCAACAATTTGAATCGATAAGAGGCGGTAATGCGTCAGACGAAAACCGGTATCCTGCTGGCAAACCTCGGCACTCCCGATGCCCCAACCCCCGAAGCCGTTAAGCGCTACCTGCGCCAGTTTTTAAGCGATCCACGCGTAGTTGATACGTCACCTGCACTGTGGTGGCCGCTGCTGCGTGGGGTGATTTTACCGTTGCGTGCGCCACGCGTAGCCAAGCTGTACCAGTCAATCTGGATGGAAGACGGTTCCCCGCTGATGGTTTATAGCAAGGCACAACAGCGGGCCCTGGCAGAACGCCTACCAAATACCCCTGTCGCGCTGGGAATGAGCTACGGTTCGCCGTCGCTTGAAAGCGCGGTCGATGAACTGTTGGCAAGCGGGGTTGAACACATGGTGGTGTTACCGCTGTACCCGCAATATTCCTGTTCGACGGTGGCGGCCGTCTGGGACGAACTGGCGCGTATCTTAGCGCGTAAACGCGGTATTCCTGGCGTTTCATTTATTCGTGATTACGCCGATGACAGCAGCTACATCGATGCGCTGGCGAAGAGTGCCCGGGATTCATTTGCTCAACACGGTGAACCTGATTTGCTGCTGCTCTCCTACCACGGCATTCCGCAGCGGTACGCCGATGAAGGAGATGACTACCCGCAGCGCTGTCGTGATACCACCCGAGAGTTGGTTTCAGCGCTTGGCCTGCCGCCAGAAAAAGTAATGATGACCTTCCAGTCTCGCTTTGGTCGCGAACCATGGCTGACGCCATATACCGACGAAACGTTAAAAATGCTGGCGGAGAAAGGGACACAACATATCCAGGTTATGTGTCCGGGCTTCTCGGCAGATTGCCTCGAAACGCTGGAAGAGATAGCGGTACAAAACCGGGAGATTTTCCTTGAGGCGGGCGGTAAGCAATATGAGTATATTCCGGCGCTTAATGCCGCACCGGAACATATCGAAATGATGGTTAAACTGACCGACGCTTACCGTTAAAGCTGGGCTCTGAAGTAACGAGCGCCTTCCCGCAACGCATCGTCGGCGGTTTTCATCATTCGCGAATAGTGCAGGAAGGCGTGCAGCGTACCGGGGTACATTTTGTACTGACAGGGCTGCTGATGCGCCTGCAACGTCTGGAATAGTAAGCGGCTATCGTCAATCAGCGGATCAAACTCAGCGCCGGCGATAAAACACGGCGGCACGTCACGCGTCAGATCGTTATTAAACAGGCAATAATACGGTGACTCGCGATCGTCAGCGCTACGCAGGTACGCGTTTTCGTACATCTGCAAGTCCTCGCGGGTTAACTCATCCCACGCTCCGCCCATCAGCCGTCGGCTCAGTGAATCCTGCAGGCCGTAAAGCCCATACCACAACAGCACCCCAGCCACCTTGCCGCAGACAATGCGTTTATCCCGTAGCCACAGCGCGCTGGCAAGCGCCAGCATGGCTCCGGCGGAATCGCCCGCAAAACCGATATGATTCACATTAAGAGAATAGTCGCCAGAGTGCTGATGAAAATACTGGCAGACGGCGGCAATCTCTTCGATGGCTTGCGGGAAACGGGCTTCTGGCGCAAGCGAATAGTCGATACCAATTACCGTGCACTGCGTATAGCGCGCCAGCAAGCGCATAATACGGTCGTGGGTATCCAGATTACCGAGAATAAAACCGCCGCCGTGCAGATAATACAACGTTGCCAGGCTATGGGGCTGCGGTGAGTAAATACGTGTGGCCACGGGGCCGCATGCGGTAGAAATAACGCATTCGCGGGTATTCATCTCTGGGGCATCGGCATTCCACAGCTGCCGTTCATGAATGTAGTGCTGGCGCTGGGCCACGAAGTCATCTGTAGCGGGCCACGGCGGCAGATCGTCGCGATGAAAATTCACCACGCTTTTCATTTCATCCGAAATTCTGTCGAGTACGGGGATCTTGTTTTCCGGCTTCATAAAACGCTCCTTGTGAAGGTGAGTTATTGTAGAAATTAATCCCGTTTAAACTGCGATCTCACCGTCTGATATTGAAACTTAGCGCCGCATCGCATGCGTGGCAGGGAATGTGCTACCATGCATCGCTCAGTTAACCACCCGTAAAATCGACCATGAAATTTCCCGGTAAACGCAAATCCAAACACTATTTTCCCGTCAGCGCGCGCGATCCGTTGCTGCAACAAATTCAGCCAGAAAATGAAACCAGCGCAGCCTGGGTGGTGGGCATCGACCAGACGCTGGTGGATATTGAAGCCAAAGTGGATGATGATTTTGTAAAACGTTATGGATTAAGCGCCGGGCACTCTCTGGTGATTGCCGATGATGTTGCTGAAGCGCTCTACCAGGAACTGGTGCGTGAAAATTTGATCACCCATCAGTTTGCGGGCGGTACTATCGGTAACACGATGCACAACTACTCCGTACTGGCGGATGACCGCTCGGTGCTGCTGGGCGTGATGTGCAGCAATATCGAGATTGGCAGCTATGCGTACCGCTATTTATGCAATACCTCCAGCCGTACCGACCTGAACTACCTGCAAGGCGTTAACGGACCGATTGGCCGCTGCTTTACGCTGATTGGCGAGTCAGGTGAGCGTACCTTCGCAATCAGCCCTGGGCATATGAATAAACTACGGGCGGATAGCATCCCTGAATCGGTGATTGCTGGCGCGTCCGCACTGGTGCTGACGTCCTATCTGGTGCGCTGCGAGCCGGGCGAGCCGATGCCGGAAGCGACCATGAAGGCGATTGAATATGCCAAAAAACACAATGTGCCGGTGGTTCTGACCCTGGGCACCAAATTCGTCATTGCCGATAACCCGCAGTGGTGGCAGGCATTCCTGAAAGAGCATGTCTCTATTCTGGCGATGAATGAAGAAGAGGCTGAAGCGCTGACTGGCGAGAACGATCCGCTGCTGGCATCTGACAAGGCGCTGGATTGGGTGGATCTGGTGCTGTGCACGGCGGGTCCGGCGGGTCTGTATATGGCGGGCTTTACGGAAGAAGAAGTCAAACGTAAAACCCAGCATCCGCTGCTGCCCGGTGCTATTGCCGAATTTAACCAGTACGAATTCAGCCGCGCCATGCGCCATAAAGACTGTACCAATCCGCTGCGCGTGTATTCGCACATCGCACCGTATATGGGCGGACCTGAAAAGATAATGAACACCAACGGCGCAGGTGATGGCGCGCTGGCGGCATTGCTGCATGATATTACCGCCAACAGCTATCACCGCAGTAACGTGCCTAACTCCAGCAAGCACAAGTTCACCTGGCTGACCTATTCGTCGTTAGCCCAGGTGTGTAAGTATGCTAATCGCGTGAGTTATCAGGTGCTGAACCAGCATTCACCGCGCCTGACGCGCGGTTTGCCGGAACGTGAAGACAGTCTCGAAGAGTCGTATTGGGACCGTTAAATCTTGCATAGGCCGGATAAGCGATAGCGCTATCCGGCACGGACATTAACTGGCCGTAGCAACTTCACCTGCAGGCGGCGTTTCAATCAGCTCCAGCATGGTACGGGCGATTTCGCGCTCACCCATGACGACCTGGTTGGCGCCGCGTTCGGTAATATATTCCACCTCATCGTCATAATGCGCGCGGGCGATAATCTCAATCGACGGGCATTTCTCACGTGCAGAAGCGACAATTTCACCCGCTTCATAACCATTGGGAATGGTCAGCAGCAGCCAGCGCGCGCAATCCAGATGCGCCAGATTCATAATCTCTTCGTTGGCGGCATTTCCCAGTACCGCGCGGATCCCACGCTCGCGCAGTTCATCCACACGGGTACGCGAGGTTTCGATCACCACCAGCGGGATCCCCGCAGCCATCAATTTCTCACCCAGCAGGCTACCGACGCGACCAAAGCCAACCAGCAGGGCGTGATTGCAGATATCCACCGGAATTTGCTTCTCTTCTTCGATAGCCTCTTCCAGCGTCTGCTCTTCCAGCGTTTCTGTTTTGGCGAGATATTTTTCTAACACCGCGAACAGCACCGGGTTGAGCATGATGGACAGGATTGCCCCCGCCAGTACCAGATTCTGTCCGGCCTGCGGCAGCAGGTTTAACGCCATTCCCAAACCCGCCAGGATAAAGGCAAATTCACCAATCTGCGCCAGGCTGGTGGCAATAGTGAGCGCCGTGCGTTGGGAGTGACCAAACAGGCGCACCAGGAAATAGGCGGCAAGGGATTTACCAAAGATGATAATCGCCAGCGTGCCCAGTACCGCCAACGGCTGCTGGATCAGAACTAACGGATCGAACAGCATCCCGACGGAGACGAAGAACAGCACGGCGAACGCATCGCGCAGCGGCAGAGTATCATGCGCCGCACGGTGGCTTAGTTCAGATTCATTCAGCACCATACCAGCGAAGAACGCGCCCAGCGCAAAGGAGACATCGAACAGCTCTACTGCGCCAAAGGCAATGCCTAAGGCGAGGGCGAGGACTGAGAGGGTAAACAGTTCGCGTGAACCGGTTGCGGCGCTGCGGGCCATAATCCACGGTACCAGGCGACGACCCACCAGCATCATAATCGCGATAAACGCCACCACCTTACCGATGGTAATGCCCATATCGACGGCCAGCGAAGCGAAGCCGACATCTTCTTTTTCCAGCATCCCGGCGACGGCTGGCAGGAGAACCAGCGTCAGCACCATCATCAGATCTTCGACAATCAGCCAGCCAATGGCAATTTGCCCTCGCTGGCTGTCAATGAGCTGTCGTTCTTCAAGCGCGCGCAGTAGCACCACGGTACTGGCGGTTGAAAGACACAGACCAAACACGATCCCCACCATCAGCGACCAGCCTAATACGGCTGAAAGCGCCATACCCAGCAGCGTTGCCACCGCTATCTGGGCAATCGCGCCGGGAATGGCGATAGACTTTACCGCCATCAAATCCTTCAACGAAAAGTGTAGCCCCACGCCAAACATCAGCAGAATAACGCCAAGCTCGGCCAGCTCAGGCGCGAGCTTAGTATCAGCAACAAAACCAGGTGTAAATGGACCGGCCAGAACGCCCGCTAACAGATATCCCACCAGAGGAGAAATACGCAGTTTATTGGCAATCATGCCTAATATAAAAGCGAGCACAAGGCCGCCGACAATGGTGGTGATAAGCGGGGTGGCGTGATGCATTCCGTCTCCTTTGGTTGCTGTGATGATCCTAAAAACCCAAACTACGAGTAATAGTTTATGACAATTTTAATGTTTATGTTTATGAATAATTATTGAATTTTGAAGAAAACGGGATTTTACGCGCAAAAAAGCACGGATCGGAAAAGTACGGTGATATGTGAGAGGTAAAGGCTGATGGCTACTGCAAGTAATGACGGCCAAAATTTACTTTTGGCCGTCAGAAAATCAGGCTTTGTGTCGGTTATCAGGTAAGAATATGGTCAGTATCCCCAGAAGTGGCAGGAAAGCACATATTTTGTAGACCAAATCGATGCTGGTATGGTCGGCTATCAGCCCTAACACCGCGGCTCCCAAGCCGCCCATGCCGAAGGCAAAACCGAAAAATAGCCCAGAAACCATGCCGATACGCCCAGGAAGCAGTTCCTGTGCGTAGACCAAAATAGCAGAAAACGCCGATGCGAGGATAAAACCAATGATCACGGTTAAAATCCCGGTCCATTCCAGCGTTGCGTAGGGTAAAACGAGGGTAAATGGCGCAACGCCGAGGATAGACCCCCAAATAACATATTTTCTGCCAATTTTATCGCCCAATGGTCCGCCAATCACCGTCCCGGCCGCGACGGCAAACAGGAAGGCAAACAGGTGAAACTGGGCGTTTTGTACCGATAATCCGAATTTTTGCATCAGATAAAAGGTGTAATAGCTGCTGATGCTCGCCATATAGAAGTATTTGGAGAAAATCAGCACCAGCAGGATGCTTACCGCCAGCACAACTTTATTGCGCGGTAACGGATTTACGATGGCGACTTTCGGTTTTCCTTTACTCATCCGATGCTGCGCAGCGTACCAACGGCTGATTTGTGCCAGGACGACAATCGCTAATAACGCAGCCAGAACAAACCAGGCCACATTACCCTTACCATATGGCGCGATGATGACAGCTGCCAGCAAGGGTCCCAGAGAGCTGCCGAAGTTGCCGCCAACCTGGAAAATTGACTGTGCCAGGCCGTGACGACCGCCGGAGGCCATGCGTGCCACGCGGGACGATTCCGGATGAAATACCGAAGAGCCGGTGCCAACCAGCGCCGCGGCGAGCAGCACCATATGGAAGCTGCCGGCCATGGCTAGCAAAACAAGTCCGCTCAGCGTGAAGCACATCCCAATGGGCAGCGACCACGGCATCGGGTATTTGTCCGTCCAGTAACCCACCACCGGTTGCAGCAGCGAAGAAGCAAGCTGGAAGGTTAGGGTGATCATCCCGATCTGCATGAACGTTAGCGAGAACTCTGACTGCAATAGCGGATAAATCGCCAGGATCAGCGACTGAATCATATCGTTTAGCAAATGGGAGAGGCTGATCGCTCCTAAAATGCCAAATGAGGTGCGTGCTTTAGCAACCGACGCTGACGCGCCAGCCACAGGCTGGGTTGGTTCACTTATTGCCATAGAAAGTCACTTCTGTTTGGGTTGCGATTATGAGGGTAATCTATTTTGTTATTATTACCTGACTAACATACCTGCGGAAGGTGTTTGAAGGAAGTCTCATTTCTGAAAACATTTTCGACTATTATTTCATATCATTGTAATTTCAGTCGTTGATTTTGGCTCAGGGAGAGAAATATGAAGTTTTTAAAACGGGGCGTGGCGCTGGCGTTATTCGCCGCATTTACGCTGGCAGGTCAGCCTGCACAAGCGTACGAAAAAGATAAAACCTACAAAATTACCATTTTGCATACCAACGATCATCACGGTCACTTCTGGCGCAGCGAATACGGAGAATACGGACTGGCGGCACAAAAAACGCTGGTGGACGGTATTCGTAAAGAGGTGGCAGAGGAAGGGGGAAGCGTACTGCTGCTTTCCGGTGGCGATATTAATACCGGCGTACCGGAGTCCGATCTGCAGGATGCGGAACCTGATTTTCGTGGGATGAACCTGATTGGCTATGACGCGATGGCGGTCGGAAACCACGAGTTTGATAATCCTATGACCGTACTGCGCCAGCAGGAAAAATGGTCCAAATTCCCGTTTCTCTCGGCCAATATCTATCAGAAAAGCACCGGCGAGCGTTTATTTAAACCGTGGGCCATCTTTAAGCGCCAGGATTTAAAAATTGCCGTACTCGGTTTAACCACTGACGATACCGCGAAAATAGGCAACCCCGAGTTCTTTACCGATATTGAGTTCCGTAAACCTGCTGATGAAGCCAAACTGGTTATCCAGGAACTGAATATGGGTGAAAAGCCAGACATCATTATCGCGACCACCCATATGGGACATTATGACAACGGCAACCACGGCTCGAACGCCCCTGGCGATGTCGAAATGGCGCGTAGCCTGCCGGCGGGATCGCTGGCGATGATTGTCGGTGGTCACTCGCAGGATCCGGTGTGTATGGCTTCAGAGAACAAGAAGCAGGTTGACTACGTACCGGGTACGCCGTGTGCGCCAGATAAGCAAAATGGGATCTGGATTGTGCAGGCGCATGAGTGGGGTAAATACGTGGGTCGGGCGGACTTTGAGTTCCGTAACGGCGAAATGAAAATGGTTAACTACCAGCTCATTCCCGTCAACCTGAAGAAAAAAGTGACCTGGGACAACGGTAAAAGTGAACGCGTACTCTACACCCCGGAAATAGCTGAAAATCAGCAAATGCTTTCGCTGCTGACGCCGTTCCAGAATAAAGGTAAAGCGCAGCTCGACGTGAAAATTGGTAGCGTCAATGCGCGCCTCGAAGGCGACCGAAGCAAAGTCCGTTTCGTGCAGACCAACATGGGACATTTACTGCTGGCTGCGCAAATGGCGCGAACCAGCGCTGATTTTGGCGTGATGAGCGGCGGCGGCATCCGTGATTCCATCGAAGGTGGCGATATCACTTATAAGAGCGTGCTGAAAGTACAGCCGTTCGGAAACATCGTGGTGTATGCAGACATGAGTGGGAAAGAAGTGATTGACTATCTGACCGCTGTAGCACAAATGAAGCCGGACTCCGGGGCCTATCCGCAGTTTGCTAATGTCAGCTTTGTGGCGAAAGATGGCAAGCTTAACGATTTGAAAATCAAAGGCGAACCCGTTGACTCAGCCAAAACCTATCGTATGGCGACCCTGAGCTTCAATGCGACCGGCGGCGATGGCTATCCGCGAATTGATAACAAACCAGGCTATGTGAATACCGGGTTTATTGATGCGGAAGTGCTGAAAGAGTACGTGCAGAAGAACTCACCGCTGGATGCCAGTGTGTATGAGCCGAAGGGCGAAGTTACCTGGCAGTAACAGGGCTATTTTGTTCGCCATTTTGAACGCGGGCAGTGCTCGGAATCCTCACGTACTACATGTACGCTCCGGTTCCTGCGCGCTGGCCGCGTCCAAACTGCCTTCACCAATAACGCCCTGTTGAGTATTCGGTTTGTAGGCCTTAAAGCTGTGCGCCATCAGGCATTCATTCTATAACCGCTTAATCACGGCGGGCGATGTCGGCGAATTTCGCATCCAGAATTTTCGCCAGATCGCCCGCTGCCAGTTCGATATCCAGCCCGCGTTTGCCGCCGGAAACATAAATGGTGTCAAACGTCTGGGCAGGGGCGTCAATGAGCGTTGGCAATCTCTTTTTCTGTCCTAATGGGCTGATCCCCCCCACCAGATAACCGGTGGTTCGTTGCGCAACCATTGGATCGGCCATATCAACCTTTTTAGCCCCCAGAGCCTTAGCGACCTTTTTGAGATCCAATTGACCGGCTACAGGCGTGACCGCAACCGCCAGATGCTTCATATCGCCATTCACGGCAACCAGCAGCGTTTTGTAGACCTGGTCCGCATTCAGACCTAACTTGCGCACCACTTCATCACCAAAGTTCGTCTCGGACGGATCGTGATCGTAGGTGTGGATCTGGAAAGAAATTTTGTTTTTTTCGAGTAATTTAACGGCGGGTGTCATAGCAATTTTCCTGGACCAGACAAAATACGACTCAAGCATACGCCTGATGTCTGTCTAAAAAATAGTACCATCTTGCGCAATAGTATTGGCAGGATGATGACTTTGAGCGACAATCGAACTACACCGATGCTTTAAGCATTGGGATCATAATAATGATGAAATTCCTCTTTGACGGGCCAATAGAAATATTGGCCATTTTTTTACCGTAACATCTCCGGCAAATTTCCCTCTCCGTACAGATGTAGCGCGCCAACGGCTACGACGTAATGACCAGCAGGCATCGCCCTGAGCCGATCGCGCCAGGCTGTGTTGCGTTGATGCATCAATACGTCATACAACGACTGGCTAAAGGTATTTGGAAGCGTCAGTTCGCTATTGCGTGGCGGTGTTTTAAGCCACCAACCCATCATCTGTTGCAACAATCTGGCATTGGTATGCCAGTGCGTCAGAGTATCGTCCAACAAGGCCAGCCCGTTATCAGGCAACTGACATAACAGCTCGATTTGACTGGATGCGCCTTCCAGTTCGATGACGGGTTTATGCGCTTGTTTTGCCGCTTTCAGCAATTGGTAATCAATTCCGTATTCCGCCCGTAGCCCCAACTGCTGTGCCTGTGTCGCCTGTAATACCATGGCGATTTGCCACAACGGCTGAGTAGATAACAGGGATGGGGAAATGCCCAGTTCGTTGGTGACTTTACGCAGGTTTTCTAACTGCTCCGGGCTGATACGTTCTTCGAGTGCGGCAAATGCAGGAAGGTTAGCAAACGGCGCGTCGTCACCAGAAACATCTGCTTCGACAATCAGCGCGTCGGCATGGTTGAGTTTTTTGAGTAATTTGGCAGGCAGAGGTGCCATATCGCGACTGCCCATGTGAATACTGCCAATCAGATGAAAATGGCGGTTGCCGGGCAATGAAATGTCGATGGCAGGCCAGGTATAGTGGTTGCCGCGCAGCGCGGTGAAAAATGTTTTTACCCGGTATAACAGATCCATACGACCTCCCTAAGTAGACTTTCATGCTAGCGCGTGGTCCTGGAAGGTGCAATGCGAGAATCGCCGGATGGCGACGCGAAATCGTCTTATCCAGCCTACAATGTTACCTGCACTTTGTAGGCCGGATAAGCGAGAGCGCCATGCGGTAGAGGGTTACTCTTTCGGTTTGAAGCGCAGCAGTCGGTTAGCGTTGCTCACCACAGTAATGGAGGAGAGCGCCATCGCCGCCCCTGCAACGACCGGATTCAGCAGTGTTCCGGTGAACGGCCACAGGATCCCAGCGGCAACGGGGATACCGATGCTGTTATAAATAAACGCGCCGACCAGATTCTGCTTCATATTACGCAGCGTTGCCCGGGAGATAGACAGCGCATCCGCAACGCCCATCAGGCTATGACGCATCAGCGTAATCGCGGCGGTTTCAATCGCCACATCGCTGCCGCCACCCATGGCAATTCCGACATCGGCCTGAGCCAGCGCAGGTGCATCGTTGATACCGTCACCCACCATGGCAACCTGACGTCCCTGGCTTTGCAGACGTTTAATCGCCTCGGCTTTACCATCCGGCAGAACACCGGCAATCACCTCATCAATACCGGCTTCTTTGGCAATAGCGTTAGCCGTGGTTGGGTTGTCACCGGTAAGCATCACCAGACGATACCCGTTGCGGTGCAGGCGCTGAAGTGCTGCCACGCTGTCGCTACGCAGTGGATCACGCACCGCTAACAGCGCCGCCGCTTTGCCATCAATCGCCAACAGGACCGGGGTTGACCCCTGGGATGCCTGAGCGGTGATTTCAGCTTCCATTTCAGTGGTATCTACCTGCTGTTCATTAAGCAACGCCTGGTTACCCAGCAGCAGCGTATGACCTTCCGTTTCGCCACTGACGCCTAAACCACGCAGCGTACGGAAACCATTGACCTGTGGCAGCGTAACATCACCGGCTTTGTCCAGTATCGCTCTGGCCAGCGGGTGGCTGGAGCCCTGTTCAAGGGCTGCTGCCAGACGAATTGCCAGTGCTTCATCGGTGTTGCCAAACGTTTTGATGGCGACAACCTGCGGTTTACCTTCAGTCAATGTCCCGGTTTTATCAAATACGACGGTATCAAGCGTACTGGCGCGCTGCAGCGCATCGGCATCACGTACCAGAACCCCAAACTCAGCGGCACGACCCACACCGGAAATAATCGACATTGGTGTTGCCAGGCCCAGCGCACAAGGGCAGGCAATAATCAGTACGGTAGTGGCAATCACCAGCGTATAAACAATTTGTGGTGCCGGCCCGAAGAAATACCAGATTGCTGCACTTACCAGCGCAATGACTACGACGACCGGAACGAACACTGAGGAGATACGGTCAGCCAGTTTGCCAATCTCCGGTTTACTGCTTTGCGCCTGGCGCACCATACGAATAATACGTGACAGCGTGGTGTGGCTGCCCACGGCGCTGGCACGGAACAGCACGCTGCCGTCTTGTACGACCGTACCGGCGTGGACGCTATCACCTTCGCCTTTTTGTTGCGGAATAGGCTCTCCGGTCAGCATGGCTTCATCCAGCCAGGCTTCGCCCTGAGTGATTTCGCCATCTACCGGAACGCGGTCACCGGTGGTCAGGCGCAGTAACATTCCCGCCTGAACGTCTGCCAGCGGCACGTTCTTTTCACCTTCGTCGGTAACAACACGCGCGGTCGGCGGTGTCAGATCGAGTAATTTTTCCAGTGCTTTGGACGAGCGCTGACGAGCCCGCGCTTCCAGCATGTGCCCGAGGTTAATCAGACCGATAATCATCGCACTGGCTTCATAATAGAGGTGTCGTGCTTCCATCGGGAACCATTGCGGCCAGAGGTTGACGCTCATGGAATAAAGCCATGCCACCCCCGTACCCAGCGCCACCAGCGTATCCATGGTCGCGGTGCCGTTCATCAGGCTTTTCCACGCGTTGCGGTAAAAATGACCGCCCGCGAAAACCATCACGGCAAGCGTTGCCAGACCAATCGTCAGCCACAGGCTACGGTTGTCGGCAGTGACCATCATGTTTTCGCCAATCATTCCCCATACCATGACAGGGATACCCAGCAGCAGCGCGACGGCTGCCTGCCAGCGAAAACGTTTCATGGTAGCCACGGCGGTTTCTTGCTGACGCTCGCGGCGCTTAACATCATCTTCAATGGCTTCTGCGCCGTAGCCCGCTTTTTCCACCGCTTTCACTAATTGGTCGGCGGACGCACTGCCCATTACCAGCGCAGTACGTTCCGCCAGGTTTACCCGTGCCTGTGTGACACCCGGTACGCTTTGCAGAGCATCTTGTACGCGGATAACACAGCTGGCGCAGCTCATGCCGTTTAACAGCAACTGTTGGCTGTCATCATCAGCCGTAGCTGCCGGAAGCTCGGAAGGGACCGCTGCCAGTGCTTCCGACGGGATTGATGACTCCGTCAGCGGTTTAGCCTTTGGGTGGCTTAACTCCGCGCCGTAACCGGCTTGTTTGATGGTTTCAATCAGCGCTTCAGCACTGGCGCTCCCGGTGATGTGCGCTTCAGTCACAGTGACATCCGCTTGCTCAACGTCCGGGCGTTGCTCCAGACTCTCTTTAACGCGTTTTACACAGTGACCACAGGACAAGCCGTCCAGGGTTAGATCGATTGTTTGAGACATAACCAACTCCTTTATTGCAGGATTAACTGACTGTGATAAAGGTTAAACCTTCCATCTAGGGGAAGGTCAAGTGTTTAAATTGCTGATTGAAAGGGATTTTTAAAATCAGTGTCCACATAGCGTCCACACTTCGAAAAAAGTGACTACAAAACAAAGGCAAAGCCTCGCAAAATCTGCGAGGCTTTTTTTATTTCACCGGTTGACTCATTTTAGATAAAGGAACTATAAATGAGTGTTTTATAACCATATGAAAATAAAGGATAGAAATATGAAAACAGGACTTTTACTCACAGCAACGTGCATTACCTCTCTTGTGTCTTCCGTCGCGTTCGCTGATGGTGGCACACGTACGGATTTTGTGGCAGCGAATCAGTGTCGAAGTCAACCTGATGACGTAAAGCGATTGGCATGTTATGACGAAGCTGTAACTCCGACGCGTACAAAGTCGCTGGAAAACTTTGAGAGTAGGGATCAATGCAAGGATGAATCGTCAGATGGAAAAAGACTGGATTGTTATGACAGGTTTTTCTCTCCAACATTTGCAGGTGCACAGGTTAAAAAACGAGATGATAATTCTGTTAGGGATGTTGGAAACTGGCAGACAGATATAAAAACGTCTCCGATTGATGATTCAAAAAACGTTATTATCTCACTCAATGGCAATGAATCGTTTAGAACTCCATTTGGTGAGACAACAACACCTACACTGTTTATAGCTTGCCGGGAGAAAAAAACAGAATTATTTATAGATTGGGATGTGTATTTGGGGTTGGATGAAACAACGATGCTGTACCGGTTAGACAAACAAAAAGCAGTAAATAAGTCATGGTCAATTTCAACGGATACAAAAGCTGTGTTTTATCGTGGAAAAACAATCGACTTTATAAAAAATCTCAGTTCCGGTCAGATGCTCTTTGCCCAGATAACCCCTTACAATGAGAATCCTGTAAGTACAACCTTCAATCTTAAAGGGCTTTCTGAAGCTCTAAAACCATTACAAGAGTCATGTGGCTGGAGATAATCGTAAGAACTCCAACACTTGCACTCTAAAACAAATAACCCGCCTATGTGGCGGGTTATTTGTTTTAGAGTGTCAAATTTAGCTGGTCTCGTCCCCGGTGTGATGACGGAAAGGCATCATATGGAACGAAGCTATCAGGTAGCGGATTTTCTTTCTGTCGCCGGGTCAGGCGCTCCACACTTTCCAGTGTAGAAAATCCAACACCACATTCCAGGCTGTTGCACTGATAAAACTTACGCCGGACGGTGTTGGTGTTATTCATTGGTGAACTGGTACGGATACGGGCTGACGCGCCGCAAATTGGACATCTGAACATAATGGCTCCCCCACGGGAGTTGAACTCCCGGCCATTGTATTCTGCTTATTCCGTTTCGGCTATCCATTCGGGTATTTTGGCCTCCAGCTCCAGCTGCGTGGTAAATCCACCGCTGTCGTCAATCACATGCTCCGCTTTTGCAATTATCCAGTCCTGGTTGTCTATTTCCGCTTTGAAGCCTGACACAGTGCCGTGCATTTCCGGGTAGAGGTCAGCGCGTCCACGCGCCAGGGTGATCGAGAACTCCGCCGCTCCCCGCTGAAGCTGCTGCCACTTAGCCGCAGCGGCACGCTTTGCTGCCTCTTCATTCTGGTAAGTTTTCCGCAGGACGTAGACGTTGCCTTTGGCTCCCTCCATGTAGTCACCTTCGCGGGTGCTGCTTTTCTCTTCTTTGTGTTTTGGTGGTTTGCGACTCTGGACGTTTACCTTTTTCTTTTTGCCGAAGCTCAGATCCAGCCAGTATGCCTGCACGCCAGTGTATGCCTGTCTGTCAGCAATACGGAATCGGTGCTTATCTCCGCTGCTGCGTGTTAGCGCAAAAGAGGGTAACGCCCTGCCATCAGCCGTGACGCCTCCCCCTGGCAGGATAAACAGCAGACAGCCATTCTTGACGGTGGTAATCGCCCCCAGTTCGTCGGCCATCCTCGTTAAAAAAGACATGTCGCTTTCTTCGGTCTGGTCAGCGTGGTCAATTTCAATATTCATCAGCATTTCACTGATTTGCGCCTTCAGCTTATAGCGATGGGCGATTGCAGAAACGACGCGTTCTACCGTCACGTCATGCCATGAGACTTCGCGTTTGACGTTAAACTCCTCCCGAAAGTCGGCGCTGCTGGCGGTAATTTGCAGCATATCGGGCGGGCCTTCGTGGGATATTTCATCCACGGTATAAAGCCCCTTGTATATCAGCGGCTCACCCTTCCAGCCCATCGATAAAGCCAGTTGCGTGCCGCGCGGCGGCAGCTTAACCATGCCGTCCGCATCATCCACGCTGATGGTTATCTGGTCGGCCTCAAACCCCCGGTTATCGGTCATCGATACCGACATGATCCGGTCATTCAGGTCAGACAGTATTTCGCCCCCTGCGGTGATGCTGTAATCGGGGATCTTTATCGCATCGTCCAGGTTGTCCAGCCAACTGTTGATTTTCAGATTGAGTGTGTCGGTCAGTGTCATAGCGCCTCCGTTGTTCTGCATGATTTCACGCGCGCGCGGGAAGCGATAACCCATTTTTGTTGTGGGCTGACGCTCAGAATCCTTAATGCGTGAAGTGGCCTGGTGCATAGGGGATTATTGCTGCGAACTCAAACAACATAATGGTGGAAAACATGAGCGAAACGCGTTTCCACGGTGCCCGCGTCAGAGAAAATACCGACCTGGTAACAGCCATTGATGACATTGATTCCAGTGTTATCGGGATTGTTGCTATGGCGGATGATGCTGACGCTGACACCTTCCCCCTGAATAAACCCGTTCTTATTCATCGGGTCAGCGACGTGCTGGGCCTGACGGGTAAGACCGGTACTCTGTACAAGAGCCTGAAGGCAGTTGCTGACCAGGTCAGCACAAAAGTCATCGTCGTGCGTGTCGCAGAAGCGGAAGCCGGTGAAGGTAAAAAAACGCAGTCGCAGCTGGTAATCGGCGGCACGGAACCCGATGGCACTTATACCGGGATGTATGCCTTTCTGGTAGCGGAACAGGATGAGCGTATAGGATATCGTCCGCGTATTTTGTCAGCGCCCGATCTCGACACAGAGGAAGTGACGTCCTCACTGTGTGTGATTGCAGAGAAGCTGCGTGCCTTTGTGTATGCCGGGTGCAACGGCTGTGAAACGATGGCGGATGCTATCGCCTACCGCGCTACCTTCGCGTACCGTGAACTGATGCTTATCTGGCCTGACTTCATCGCCTATAACCCGGTGTCCGGCAAAAACGAAGTGTTCCCGGCTCCGGCGTATGCCTGCGGCCTGCGTGCCCAAATCGATCACACTCAGGGCTGGCACAAGTCGCTGTCAAACGTCCCGGTAAAAAACGTGCTTGGGATTTCAAAACAGGTGTTCTGGTCGCTTCAGGCTGAAGACAGCGACGCCAACGCGCTGAACAACAAAGAAATCACCACGCTGATTAAGCGTAATGGTTTCCGTTTCTGGGGCAACCGCGCGACGGATACCAAAGACTATATCTTTGAAGTCTACACCCGCACCGCGCAGGTTCTGGCGGACAGCATTGCGGAAGCGCAGTTTGAAGATATTGACGAACCGCTGACCCCGGCGAACGTGAAAGACGTTATCAGCGGTATTCGTGCGAAGCTGGACAAGCTGGTCACGTCCGGGCGTCTTATCGGTGCTGAATGCTGGTATGACGTGGTGGACAACAGCACCACTGACCTTCGTCAGGGGCGGGTGCGTATCCGCTACAAATATACCCCAGTGCCGCCGCTGGAAGATCTGACGTTACATCAGACCTTCACGGATGAATTCTTCGGCCCTGCATTCGCTTCTCTGGGAGGTGCGTAAATGGCTGTTCCTCATAAACTCCGCCTGTTTACCTGCTTTGTTAATGGCGATAACCAGATCGGGAAAGTCACCTCGTTTACCCGCCCGAAACTCAGCCGCAAGCTGGAAGACTACCAGGGTGGCGGCATGATTGGATCCGTTGGTGTGGATCTCGGACTGGATGCCGGGGCGCTGGATTCCTCCATCGAATTTGGCGGTGTGATCAAAGCGCTTTTTCTGGAATATGGCGCGGATATCGACGGCACCCGCCTGCGTTTCGCCGGTGAATACTACACCGATGGCGACAGCCAGCTTGTTGAAGTGGAGCTTCGCGGACGCTTTACCGAACTTGACGGCGGCGACAGCAAGCAGGGGGAAAACACCGTCGAGAAATACACGTTCAAATCGACGTATTACAAATTCTCCATCGACGATAAGCCGATTATTGAGATTGACCTGCTGAACTTTATCTACAAGAAAGACGGCAAGAATATCTACCCTGACCGCATCACGTCCGCCCTGGGAATGGGCTGATAATCAACCCTGACGGTGGCACATTTTTGTGCTGCCCGGAGATTCAACGATGAAAAAAAATGATACAGCATCAGTAACGGCTGAAGGGGGCGTAACGCTGGCCCAGCCGATTGTACGCAGCGAAGAGACGATCACTTACGTGGAGATTGGCGAGGCAATTAAACAGTCCGGCTCGCTGCGTGGCCTGTCGCTCTCGGATGTGCTCAACATGAAAACAGACACACTGGTTACGCTGTTCACGCGAGTGACTTCGCCACGTCTTAAAGAAAACGAAATTAAAACGATGGCCACCGCTGATTTTATCGCGCTCTCTCAGGCGATCGTGCCTTTTTTGGTTCCTACGGGCTCTGGAGCACAGAGCGAGCCGGAGACGGAAGCACTGTAACGGTGGTGAAATTCGACCAGATTGAAGAGCTGGTCGCTGATATTGCCGTTGTTTTTAACTGGTCGCGCGCCGATATCTACATGATGGATCCGGGTGAGGTTATCACCTGGCGCGAACGGGCCGCGCGACGTAGCGGAGCCCGTGAAGATGAAGACACTTGATATCCGTATCGCTTTCAGCGCGATCGATAAACTTACCCGACCTGTTGAGACTGCCCGCCAGAGTGTGGGCGGTCTCTCTGATTCCCTCAAAAAAACGCAGACCGACATTAAATCACTGGGTACGCAGTCAAAAGCGTTTGCCCGCCTGCGCGAAAACTTCACTAAAACCACCGAAAAAATACAAACGGCCCAGCGGGAACTGAACGGACTCAGGCAGGCACAGCAGGCCGGGAATGTGATGACGGACAAGCAGCGCGAGCATATGGCGCAACTTGCGGCAAAACTTGATCGCCTGAATGAAGTACGCGCCCGCGAGAAAGAGAAGCTGCGCGAAGCGACGGCAGTGATGGTCCGGCATGGCATTACGCTTTCCGGCAGTGATCGAACCATTCAGAGCGCCATACGGCGTACCGAACAGTACAACCAGACGCTGGAGCGCGAGCGGCAGATGCTGGCGCGGGTGACACAAGCACGTGCACGCTATGAACAATCCCAAAAGGCAGCGGAAAAGCTGCGCAACGTTGGCGCTGCTGCTGTTGCTGCGGGGTCAGTAGGCCTGTATGCCGGATCACGCATGATCGCCCCACAGATTGAGGCTGAGGGACATGGCTCGGTAATTGCCGCTCAGACCGGAGAGGGTGCCGCATCCGGGGAGCGGTACACCCGCATCATCCAGGATCTCAACAGCAGCGGCATTAGCAGTAATCTGGATCAGGCTGCGGAGGCGCTGTCGGTGGTACGCAGCGGGCTGGGGGCGCTGGGTGATGTTGGCGACAGCGAACTCAGCCGGATATCACGCAAAGCGCTGGATATGCAAAAGGCGCTGGGTGGCGACCTGTCAGAACACATTCAGACCGCCGCTATCATGATGAAAAACGGACTCGCCGGGAGCAGTGATGAAGCGATCGATTTGATGGCGGCCGGTATGCAGCGCATGTCTGCACAAATGCGCGGCGAGCTGCCGGAAATACTGCATGAATATTCCACGCATTTTCGCAACATGGGGTTTAGTGGCAATGAAGCCATGTCTCTGCTTGTTGATATGGCAAAGCAGGGTAAATTTGCGCTGGACAAAACCGGAGATGCGATCAAGGAGTTCAGCATTCGTGGTTCTGACATGTCAAAGGGTAGCGTCAGCGCCTATGAGAGTATCGGCCTGAGTGCCGCTACCATGTCCTCCGCTATCGCGACGGGTGGCGCTCAGGCACGCGATGCCATGCAAAAAACTGCCCGTGGCCTGTTAGCCATAAGTGACCCTGCGGAACGCGCTAACAGTGCTATTGCGTTGTTTGGCACCCCCATTGAAGACCTGTCTGTCGATCAGATCCCCGCGTTTCTTTCGGCACTGGCGGGAATGTCTGACCAGATTGGTGACGTGCAGGGCACGGCTGACCGGATGGGAAATACGCTGAGAGATAACCTTCCCGGCGACATTGCCAGGCTGACAGGTGCGCTGTCCGGGTTACGGACGGACATCTTCAGTAGTCTGTCCGGTGATCTGCGGGTATTGACGCAGACCGCTACGGAATGGATTAACCAGCTTCGTGAGTGGGTTCAGGCCAACCCGTCACTGACCAAAACACTGGTTATTGTCAGTGGTGTTGTGCTGGCTTTAACGGTTGCGGTTGGCGGACTTTCACTTGCGATTGGGCTATTGCTTGGACCGATAGCAAAACTGAAGCTTGGGTTTGCAGTGCTGACCAAACTGCCTGCTCTGGCTTCCGGTTTTAGTGTAATCCCCAGCATGTTTGGCGCTATAACGGGGGCTGTTTCAGGTCTTGGCGGCGCGCTGTCACTGTTACTGAGTCCGGTGGGTCTTGTCGGTGTGGCATTTGTCGCGGCTGGCCTGCTTATCTGGAAATACTGGGAGCCCATCAAAGCATTTTTTGCCGGTGTGTTTAGCGGAATTATGGAAAGGCTGGCGCCGCTGCGGGAGTCATTTGCTCAGTTCAGCCCGCTGTTTGATGCGATTAGCAATGGTATCAGTCAGGTGTGGGTCTGGTTTACGGAACTCCTTACCCCTATGGATGCCAGCAAAGAGACGCTGGAGAAGTGCAGCAGCGCAGGGGAGATCTTCGGTAACGTGCTTGGCGGCGCGCTGCAACTGGTTCTGACCCCGGCTAAAATGCTTCTGGATACACTGTCCTGGATACTGGAAAAACTAGGCGTCTTACCTGATGAGGCTGAAAAAGCCAGAAAGAAGATCGAGGATGCGCAGCGTACAGCATTATTACAGGATAAGGTCGCACTCCTGCAGGGCGACATTGCGAAAGTAGCACCCAAAAAAGTTGAAACTGTTACGGTTACGCCGCCAGCCGGAAATAATCCGCTTGGTGGTAATAACGGCACTTATGGGCAACTAAAGAAAATATCCGATAACACGGGCGGCATGCTTCAGGAGACAAAAAAACGGATTGGCCCCGGTGATATCGTCTTCAAAAACCTGCCCCGTGCCCTGGCAGTACGTGGTGAGTGGCAGGAGTCAAAACTTGCGCGAACCTCTGCCGCTATCGCTCCGCCGCTTGCCCCGGTTGTTGCAGCGGCAGCGGCACCTGTTGTGCAGGCCATGTTACCCCCGGTCAGACGCCCAGGCGACAGCGCCAGAAATGACAGTGCTGCAGGTGGGTTTAACGGTGAAATTCACGTACATCTGCACAACGTGGTGACGCAGAATCCCCGCGAACTGGCGAAGACTGTGGGGGAAATGGTTAAGGCAGAATTAGACCGGCTGACCCGCGCAGGTCGCGGCAGTTTCCGGGATACAGATTAGGTAAACAGGTGACGTTATGATGATGGTTTACGGTATGTTTGTGTTTGAGCTGAAGACGCTCCCCCATCAGCAGCTACAGCAAAATAAATCCTGGCGGCACGTCAAAAACGAGCGAATAAACCGTTCGGCAAGCTGGCAGTACATTGGGGCAGGTGAAGATCAGATCACGCTTTCCGGCGTGCTCTACCCGGAAATTACTGGCGGTGAGGTCTCACTGACGGTGTTGACCACGCAGGCCTATACCGGACGCCCCTGGCCTTTGATTGATGGCACGGGGCAGATTTACGGGATGTATGTTATCACCGGCTTGCAAACCACCCGATCGGAACTTGACCGTTACGGTAAGGCGAAAAAAATAGAGTTCTCAATCAGTTTTCAGCGTTGTGATGAAGACCTTCGCGAACGGCTTCAGTCTTCCTCTGTCGGTGATCTGTTGACCGGGCTGAAGGATGGTGCCAACACTGCGTATAACTCGATAAGCAGCACGCTGTCCGGGTTGGTGTAGCGCTGCGCAGTATAGAGTATAGTCAAATCAGGAGGTGCATTTTACTGACCTCCTGACGCAGGAAACCGCTTATACAGAGTAGAAATACCCACATCAAATATCATAGCCACGCGCTGCCGTGGCTCTCCAGCAGCGAGCAATCGACCGGCCTGCGCCCATTCTTCTGGTGTCAGTTTTGGTCGGCGACCACCAATGCGCCCCTGTTCTCGTGCTGCCGCTAACCCGGCGCGCGTCCGTTCTACAATCAATTCTCTTTCCATTTCGGCCAGTGCGCCCATGACGTGAAAGAAAAAACGCCCCATAGGGGTAGAGGTATCAATACTGTCTGTCAGGCTACGAAAATTAACACCACGCTGGCGCAATTCCTCGATCAGAATGACAAGATGGCGCATGCTCCTTCCCTGCCTGTCCAGCTTCCAGACTACCAGCGTGTCACCTTCCTGAAGCGTCTTTAGCAACCTCTTTAATCCCGGCCTTTCCGCTTTAGTACCGCTTATTTTATCTTCAAAAATTTGCTCGCATCCTGCGCTTTCCAGCGCATTTATTTGCAGCATAGTGTTCTGGTCATTTGTTGATACCCGTACATATCCAATCAGCATAGAAAATCACTCCACCTGTAAACGCATTAGCGGCCCGCATTGTATCGAGCAACGTCATTTCTGGCTGTACTGCAGAAAATGGCCAGCATAGTCAGAAGTGGTGGTGTGTTCCTGAAAACGTTCAATTGGGAGAAGCGGCGAAACGGAACGTGGGCACTGGCGCAAACCAGATCCCGGATATGTCAGCGTTTGAGGCTCAGTTAGCTCTCAGTGGCTATGCCAAAGAGCCTTCCGGTCTAATCCGGCAATGGGTTGGAGGGAATACTGGTGGGATGGGCGCGGGTGAAGCAAAAGTGATTGAACTTCCTTTCCCGTTCCCTTCCGGCATTCTTGCCGTCGTACCTTATACCGGCGCACTGGCTACCGGTTTTGGTGCTGTAGTGGGGGTTAAATGGACCGGAAAAAACCAGATCACGCTTTATAACTCATCAATGACACAGGCAATTGCTGATTATGGATTTATCGCATATGGGAGATAAAGTTATGGATAAAACATTTAATTACGTTTATAGCCCGACCAGTAATCTATTTTATCCTGTTGCGTTGCGGGCTGATTATGAAAAGGCGTCGTCATGGCCTGCCGATCCTGTCGGGGTAAGTGACGAAATATATTTTGAATATTCAGGAATACCGCCAGAAGGGAAAATAAGAAGTTCCGATGCTAACGGAATGCCCTGCTGGATTGATGCGCCATCGAAGAGCAAAGAGGAATTTATCGCCGAAGCGGAAAAAGTTAGGCAGGTGCTTATCGCTCAGGCCAATGACTACATAAACAGTAAGCAGTGGCCCGGCAAAGCGGCGATCGGCAGGCTGAAGGGCAATGAACTGGCACACTATAACTTGTGGTTGGATTATCTGGATGCACTGGAAGCAGTTGATACATCCGGTGCACCAGATATCGAATGGCCTAAGCAGCCGGTTTCTCAGGCCAAATAACATCAGGAGCCGTTGACGTATCAACGGCTTTCACTGCCTTGATGTACTTCATCCATTCCGTAAGTTTCGCTTTATCATCGTCGCTGATGATGCCTAGTGTCAGCTCTGTTCTCCAGTCTGCAGTGATTTTGTTCGCTTCATCGAGCAACGATTGACGTTTTGCTTCTGCCTGTTCGACTAGTTCATCATGTGTCGGTGCTGGAATATCAACCCAGGCTGGCAGACCGTCGTCACCAGCGACTCGCTTTTTTCCTGGTGATGAGGATGTAAACTCTTTAAAAATTGATTCATCTACATCAACCCCCGTCTCCGGCCACATCCCGACTGCCTCATATTCTGATTTTAGACTGTATGGGTAAAATGAATTTGTTACTGCATCATAATTATATTTTCTCATATCAATAACCCACAGCAATATATGTTTGCGGCACCAGAGTTGGTTTGTTCGCAGAGAAGCTAAAACCATTATTCTGATAACCGTTAGCAGTGATAATAATGCTATTGTCGCCAGCTGAGCCCAAAGCAATCGAAAAAACGATGTTTGGAAAAGGAATGGGAAAATTCACAAATATCCCACCTGCGGGGATGGTCTCTCGTCCCCATTGTATGATTAGTCCTCCGGGTAGCTTCTGATATCCCGAATGATTTAATTCTGTTGGAAAAGAGTTCATGTCGGGGATCTGGTTTATGCCAATCCCAATATCACGCTGGGCTGCTGATTTAAGCTCCAGGTAAGCACGAAGCTCGGATTTACTCTTACCAGAAAGGTCATCCAGTACTGCATCATGAAGTTGTAACGGGGCGTCTTTCTTCTGGCCAGAGTGACGTATATAGGGTTTTGTGATATCCCCAACTAAGAATCCAGCGACACTGCACCAGTCGCCATGAATCACATCTCCCATACCAAGGTTTTGGAGAAACTTCGCCACATCTGGAATATCCGCGCCGTTTTGGCTTTTCTGCATCGCGCCGGTGATACGTGCATCATCACCCGCCGCAACGGTATCGGCAGTTGTACCGGTGTTTTTCGTCGAACTGTTACCCAGTTGCAGATTCTGGCGGGCCAGTGCCGGATTAGGTAAATCGGCGAGATTGCGTTCTTTAGCCAGCCGTGCATTCGCGTTATCCATCGCAATTTTTACGGCTTTCGGGGTTGCTGCTTGTGTCTCGCTGTCATCCGTCACGCTGCTGTTAAGCTGCGTAAAACCTTTAGCAGTAGTGGTTGCATCGGGATGGTTGCGCGACTGTTCGTGGGTGCGCATGAGTCCGTCAGCGTAACTCTTCACCTCAATAATTTTATTATCAACATACTGGCGCGTTGCCAGTACGACAGCCGGATCAATCTTCAGTGTTACCGCTTCGGTACTGCTGACGATCAGGATCACACGGATGGCCTGAACGCGTCCGCTGCCTTCCTGCAACTGCGGTTTGTAGGTCTCCGCACAGTTGGCAACCGCAATCATATCGCCGTCTTTATCAAACAGACCGATTTCACGGATCCACCACCCGCCCACGTCTTCCGGTATGACCTGCTCCGCAATTATCTGACTGGCATTTGCCGGGTCGACGGTCAGCATATTCAGCGGTGCGCGACGAATTTCATGTATCAGCGTGGTCTGGGCCGGTTCAGGAGTAGGCAGTACGCCATTGCCATCGCCTACGGCCATCTGGGTGATCTCAACCTTCGTACCCAAAGCCGTAGCTTTTGCCAGTTTTGCGGCCCCGATATTGGTTAACAGGGCAAGATATTTAGTCGTCAAATGCTACCTCCACGGTATCAATCAAATGGACTGCCGCGCCGGTGTAGTCGCCACCGCTCACGGATATGGTTTCTGGAAAATAGGGATAAACGGTTAGCGTATCTCCCGTGTAGCAGCCAGCACCTGCTGTGATGATGCCCGGTGTCTGCAATGACAGGGTGAGACCTGTCAGGTGGCGGCTTCTTGGTTTTGCGTCATCAATCAGGCGCTCAAGTTCGCGGTAGGTTTCCTCTGTGATCCCCTGTTCCTGAATGCCGATTTCAAGCCTGAAGGTGCCCGGCTCTTCGTTGCTCTGCCACCACTCGATCACCCGCAGTAAAAATCCAAAAGGCTCAACGACGCGTCTCAGCGCCGAAATCGTGCCTTTGTGGCGGTGAACGAGCCAGGCGGCTTTAATCACCTGCCGTTTTGTCTGCTCTGACCAGCCTTTGTCCCAGCGGTCAACTGACAGCGCCCAGGCAAGATAAGGAAGCAGATCAACGGGGCATTCGTCCGGGTTCCACAGTTTGCGAAGGTCAACCGGAATACGGTCAAGCCGTGTGGTGACTTTCTCAACATCCCGCATGAAGCGGCTGGCGGAAGGCGGGAGCAGGCTGTTACTCATCTGTTCCCCCTACCGTGATAGTGAATGACTCGCACCGCGCAGCCTGCGTATCATCAATAACGATATCGCTGACAGGCTCCGGTAACTCCACGCGCTGAACACCCTGCACATGCAGCGCCGCCATAATGGCGGAGCGGGCAACGTCACGACCTATCTTGCCCTGCTGACTTATCCACGCACGTAACGCATCCTCTGCGGCGGTGCGGATGGGTTCAGACTCCGGCCCCGGATAGAGATACAGGACGGCGTTGATGTGATAATTCACGATTTCCGCCGCCTGAACCGTCAGACGATCGGCGACCGGCCTTTTGTCGTCAGCAGACAGCGCTTTATTAACGGTTGCCAGTAACGCCTGATCTGGCGTTCCGTCCCCCTCCGTGGAAAGCACAGAGACCACGACCACTGCAGGTGACGGGCTGGTTGCTTTGGCATCAGCCACCTTACCGCTGGCACTTTTGGCAAAATACTCATATGCGCCGGTTGGTCCCGCGACGCTCAGCCCTTCGAACGCACTCTGAATGCGCAGCCGGAATGCAGCGTCGCTTTCATAGACGGCTTCAGTGGTATCCGTGGCTTCCTGCGTGACCAGGCGCTGGGTGTTATTGTTGGCCCCCAGATTATCCAGGTCGCTGAAGGTGGAATGACTCAGCATGCACGCCGCCGCCCCGTCATTTACGCGCTGCATCAGCATCATTTCCCGGTAGGCGAATACCTGGGCAATGGCGTTCAGGGGTTCAGATTCCAGCTCAAGCGCAGCGGCAACAGCGGCCTGTTGCTCCGAAGGAAATGCTGCAATCATGCCCGCTTTGACCTCAACAAGGATCTCTTCGAAGTCCAGCACTTTAATGATCTGCGGCTTTGGTAGTTGCGATAAGTCAACGGTCGCCATGGCTGCTCTCCCGTAGCGTCATCGTGACGGTGGCCGGTTGCATACTCCTGGTGATAATGCCGGTGAGTTCTGCCACTGCCCGCCTATCCTTTGACCAGCGGATATCAATGGTGTTGAGCGCAATTCGGGTTTCCCAGCGTGCCAGCGCGATAACGGCGGCGCTCATGCACTGAAGGCGGGTGGCATCATTCTGCGGCTCATCAATCAGGTCAGGCACCAGACTGCCGTAATCTCTTCGCATCACCCGGCTGGCAAGTGGCGTGGTCAGTATGTCTTTCACTGAATTCCACAACTGATCGGCATCATTAAGGGTGCCGATGCCGTTGGGGTTCATCCCCGTGTAAGTCGCCGTCATTTTGTGCCCTCCGTCCAGCTACCGCCTCTTTGCACGCCACCGTGACCGTGGTCGTCGACCTGCACACCGTTAGAGGTCATTTTCCCGTCGCTGTGCTTAACATCACCGCGCATCTTGCCGCCTTTCGTAACTTCAAACGTGGCGGTTTTCAGATGTTTAGTGCACTCCACAACAGGGGTATCCAGCGTGACGCTAACAGTTGCCTCAAGTTTCGCGGTTTTCATGCCGGTGGCTTCCAGCGCACTGGTGTCGGCGTCGTAGCGTATAACTGCACCGTCAGGTGCCTTTATCACGATTTCTTTCAGGCTGTTGCCCGGTGCCGGGTAGTCATTGCTGTACAGGCTTCCCAGAATAATGGCGGTCTCCGGGTTGCCGCCGATACAGGCAATGGAGACCTGCTCCCCAACGGAAGGCGGGATCCAGATGTTGAATTCTCCCGCCCGTGGGGTGTTCCAGCGCAGCCATCCTGTTTCCAGATTTCCGCTACGCACGCGGACACGCCATTTTTTTTCATCAACGGCAAAAATTACGCCGGTGCGAATGATGTTTTCCAGCAGGCGTATCAGTTCGGCGTTCATCGTGCGGCACTTCCCAGGCTGTTAATGGTGGCGTTGTAAATCAGACGTTCATCCACCGCAGACAGGCCCAGCAGTTCACGAACAGGGTATTTAGTCACAACACCCGGCCCGACCTGATCGCGCTGTCCGTACTGGTGCACGCGGGCAATACGCGCAGCCACACCGTCATAACCCACGGTCACGCCCTGCGCATCAGGGTGCATCTTCATAAACCGCAGTGTGCGCAGACGCTCAAACATCGGCGCTTTACGTGCCGTGTCGCGGCGCAGCGAGCGCGTGTTAATCTCCAGATAACGATCAATATCGCTGCGGTAAAACGTGCGAATGTCATTACGTTCGGTGTCAAAGCCGGTGATAGTGCGTCCGTATTTCCCCCGCCCGCCGTGCCAGTTTTTCAGCGTCCTGACTTCGTTATTCCAGACAAATTTAATGCCCTGCTGGGAACGAATGATCCGGCGCTTGCGTTGTGGGTAAGCAGCTCCATCCGGGCCTTTTTGCGCCCGAATACGCTGCTGCTGGCTGCGGCGAACTTGTTGCCCGATGAGGCGTGCCGAGCGAGTCCGCCCGGACGCAGAGATACCTGCGAGGATATCGCTGAATACTTTATCCAGTTCACGAAAGCGATCGTCACTCATACGGCAGTCTCCCAGGTCACGTCTTCAAACACGGCCTGCCAGTCTCCGCCAGCTGAGGGAATACGGGGTTTTGGTTCTGGCAGGTGTTCTGCGTGGACGGTTCCGTCTTCATCGCGGCTGACTTTCACGCGCTCCCTGACCGGGATTTCATAAAGAATATCGGCGCTGTCGTCGTCATTGATGGCGACTGAAAACTTAACATCTTTGTTATTCTCAGGGTTAAGCAGCAGGTCTGGCTGGTTGTGCCAGAGCCAGGCCATCAACGGTAAGGTGAAATCGTCGATATCGCCGGGAAAATCCATGGCGAAAAACACCAGGTTATAGCGGTAGGCAAAAGAAGGTGTTTCGCCGGTTGTCTCAATGCCGCCGCTTTCCACAAATACCGTGAACTTCTCCGGGTTGGCTTTACACCAGCGGCTGGCGTTGACCATCGCTTCACGCAGTGAGTTAATTTTCAGCATGGTGGCACCTTTTTAACGTGCGAAGCGCTCAATCACGCCCGCAATGATCAGCAGATAAATAAGCGTCCAGAATGGATGCTCAGCAATAAAATCGAATAACGTCACTGTCCGGCTCCCGTGTTCTCATTCAGTCGTTTAAGGCGGCGAATATCGAGTTCACTAATCGCAGCCTTATCGGCATTGCAGCTATCCAGCGCATCGCGCAGGCGATCACTCCAGTTGGCTATTCCGCCCCAGGTGACGGGGCTTGCCAGTTCCGGCTGCGGCGTCGCGGCTGTCAGGCTTTCCGGCACCGGCTCGTGCACTATCGTTACCCGTGGTACTGGCGGTGCGCTTTTGCAGGCTGTTACTGACAGCAACAGGTACAACAGTGTTAGCGCACGTATCGTTTTTCGTTGCTTCGCGCATCTGCTCACGTCTGATTTCCCCTTGTGCATTTCGTTGCTGTTCATCTGCCTGCCGTTGTGCCAGTAAAGCAGTGACGTCTGCTTTTATTGCCCGCAGTTCACCCATGATTTCGCCGGTACTTTTCAGCTCACGGGAAAGCGCATCATTACGAACCGAATCTTTCCCGCGCTGGTTTGTCTGCCAGAGCAGGCCGCCCGTAACCAGCGCCAGCAGCAGGCAAAGTGTGATTGTCTGATTCATCGCTGTGCCTCAACATCACGCAGGCACCAGGCCTTAAAATCGGTGCGGCGGTTGAGTAATCCCTGCACACGCTTCCCGCTGCTGTTAACAAAATCGGTCAGCCGGTCGCACACAGGAGCCCACTGGTGCTCCTGTGCCAGTTGCCAGATGGTGGTGCGCTGGCGTGTTCCATTTCTGTCTTTGAACAACATCAGGCCAGAACAGCCCAGGTTATAGGCCGCGTCCGTCATGGACTCAAACACAGACTGTGGCATGTCCGCACCGTTAAAATTTTGGTTAATGCAGTTTTCTGCATGACGCAGGTCATTAACCCAGCGCTTCGCCACTTCGCTTTCGCTGTACAGTCGGTTCTGCACATTGCCAGTGGATCCACAGCCGACCGTTGCCACTCCCGCAATGTCACGGTATGGGGTGGCGCGACAGTCTTCCCATGTGGCAATTTTTACCTGCGCTTCTTCGGATGTACGCAGGGCTTCCGGAGCCAGCGAGATCCCCAGCGCAACAATGACGGCGACGGCGTAGCGCTTAACGGGCAGATTCATCGTCATGCCCGTCATGCTGTAACAGATTAAGCGCCCGGCGTTCCGCTTCGTGCAGGCTCCTGGCTTCAGACTGACTGAGGATCTGTGCAATCAGATCGTTACGGCGCTTTTGCGCCCGTTCCATCCTGCCACGGTGCAGCCAGGCGCGGGCCAGCGAAAGCGCCCCTAACAGCAGCCCCGCCATCGCGATCTTTTCGCTGATGGTCATTACGCCGATACCGGTGACCACCACTGACATAAAAAAAGTGATGTGGTCATGTATCCGCTGGAATATATTCAGCCCCATAGCTGTACCATCTCCCGTTGTTTCTTTTGCCCCTGATCCGGGAGTTCCACCTCCTGACCAGGATTAAGGAATAACTGCCCACTCAGCCCAGGATTGGCTGCGATCACTTTCTCCGTCATCCCCTGCGTGGTGCCGTAATGACGCCAGCACAGTAAATCCACGGTATCGCCCTGTAGTGCCTTCACTTTCATCAGCAAAGCTCCGCCCAGATACGCTGAGCACCGCGAATATCGGCAATAGCCCAGCGTACGTCGCGCCAGAGGTCTTCCGCCTGCGTGTCCAGCGCATCGGCTTTCCGGTCGCTCTTGTTGGTCGTGTCCACGTCGCGGGCGCTCTCAAGGATAAGTGCGCGCGTGGCGGCATAGACCGCACGGCGGTAGCGGTGCATATTGATGCTCTCGTCGTTGATTTTTCGCGGCGGTATTTCAGGTTCCCCATTTGGTTTAATGGTCGGGGCATCCGCCAGCGTGCTGTAACCTTCAGCCAGTTGTTGCTGCTGCCATTCCTGAAGCTCATCAGTAACATGCGCGACGGCTTCGGTGGTGACATACATCAGCCGTGAAGTGGTTGTCCTGCCCGGAATGCGGCTGGCAAGGCGCAGCTCCCGAAGCACAATGTCAGGCCAGAATGTTCCGGCAGTGACTTTCTCTTCACCGTCATCAATATCGGTGGTGTCGTTTTCTGCCGGTTCTACTCTGGGTTTTGCCACCATGCTCATAGGGTGCTCTCCGGAAAAATCAGGCGGTGGGCGACCGGTAAAAAGAACACGGAGAGGGTTCAGATCGCCGGTCGCGCCGCCTGTCGACGGGGGTCGAAGTCGTTAATTATTTTTTCGTGCTCTTGCGGGTGGCGCTGGCCTTCCCGGTGGTCGTTTTGCGCGGCGTTCTGCTGGCTTTAGTCTTCGCAGGCTCTTTCTTTTCTGCAGCAACGTCATTTTCGGCGGTAGCCGACACATCACCACCGACACCCTGAACCTTTTTAAGTACGCGGGTTAATGCGGCGATCTCACGCTTAACACCGGCGTTCGGGTTGAGGTGCATCGCCTGACGAAGCAGCTTCAGCGAAGCGCCCTGCGTCTCCGGGTCAGTGGACGCGCGACGAGCGAAGGCGCAGGCTTTACAAAGTTTGGCAAGCACCTCATCAGGCATGTCACGGTTCGCGACCATCTCCCACAGCGTATCCAGCGGGGCGATGAAGCCGGATAAATCCGCGTCCGGGTCGGTGCCTGCCAGCGTCATGATCGGATTGCAGATCTCTTCTGTCAGCACCGTCGCGGCATCACGCCCGAAATTGTCCGGCAGACTGAGGTTATGGCGTATTACGTACTCGCCGATACGCAGGGCAAGCGCCAGATCGCCACAGTCAACCGCCCATACCATCAGGGTGGTGATCACTTCGTCCTGGCGACCGCTGTCGCCTTCAAGCGTGCCGTCAATCCATCCGGCAAAATCGGGCAGAAGTTCTTTTTTAACGTCCGCTTTTGCCGCCCTGGACTGGATCCCGCTTAACCGTGACTGCGCGAGGCGAAGGCGGTACAGGATCTGCTCGTGTGCAGTACGCTCGCCCAGGGTTTCTTCACCGCTGTTGAGCCCTGTACGCTGCGCCATGACGTTCTGAAAATGTTTCTGTGCCGGTGTCAGCATCAGTTATGTCCTCCGTTATGACGGGCGCATTGCGTGCGCCCGTGCCGTCAGTTACGCACCGCCACCCTCAGCAGGGGCATCGGCAAACTTAATGCCCTGAATCAGTGCACTTTTGCCGTAGTCTTCCACCACGTAGGCATCGTTCATCGACTGGTAGGTTGCAATACGGTTGTATTCCGGCTCTTCCCTCATCAGGCGGCGCAGAGACCCCTTCTGGAAGTAGATCGACAGGTTGCTGAAGGAGGTGATCAGCATGGCGTCTTTCGGGAAGAATGGCGCAAGGTACACTGGCAGACCGCCGATAAAGCGCGAGGAGATAATCAACTGCCCGGCCATCAGTTCTGTATTCGGGTTGGTGGTGCTCATCGCGTTAATCAGCGGCAGGCGCAGGGTGTTGAACAAATCACGCCCCATCAGCACCACCAGATCCGGCGCGTCTTTGTGCCATTCATCCAGCAGAGAAGAACGGACGTCCTGCACCAGTGCATCCGGATTACCATACTGTCCCTTTGCGGTGACTTTGTTATCCATGTCGCGTGTGGAAATGGTCACATCTGACATGACACGGGCCGCTGCATGCTTACGAATTTGTTCCATCCAGCCGGTGTTCACATCCTGAAGCAGCGGGTTAGTGGCGAAATCGGAGATCAACGCATGCGAGGTGCCGTTAAAACCGATCATGATGCGGTCAAGCGCAATCTGTCGGGCAATTTGCTGGCTGACGCGGGCCTGAAAATCAGCGTGAGCGCTCCAGGCATCAAGCTGTGAATAGCTGATGAAAGTATCGTAGTTGACCTGCTCACAGCGGTAGCGACGTGCAGCCAGCTCGTGAGGACTCACCGGGTTACGGCGCTTCACTCCGTCGCTGCTGGAGTTGGTGCGGGCAATCGGCCCGGTGGTATCAACCAGGACTTTATCGCCTTCCTGATCGTCAACGCCGATGACGTTAATCTTTTGCGTCAGTTCGGTGCTTTCTTTGGCGGCATTTTCCAGCCGCTGCTGCACTGACGGATCCACCGAATAGCGTTTAGTCAGGTTGCTGACGGTCACGCCGCTCAGTTGCGCCTGACGCTGCATGTACAGCTCAAGCTGCGTGCGGGTATTCCCGGAAAGTACGATTGTCATTAGTCTGTCTCTCTTCGTTAAATCAGTAATCAACCAGCTGCGCGCCATTACCACCGGTGGCAGCAAAGCGGGACGCCTGGTTACTGTCCTGGGTCTGCAACTGTTCCCGCAGGGTGGTTAATTCACTGGTGAGTTTTTCAACCTTCTGGCTGGCTTCGCTGTTCTTCTGCTCCAGTGAATTGAAGCGATCGAGGAGGTCAGAGTGAGACTGCGCCACATTTTCAACGGCCTCACGCACCTGGCTGAACTGCTCGCTGTCGGATTTTCGGCCTTTGCCGATGAGGTCCATCACGCGACTGAGCCACTGCTTGCCTTCTTCAGTGCGCTGCTGCGTCAGTTCGATAACCTCCGCCTCCATCGCTTCGGTAAACATCGGTGGCTCGGTTTGCTGGTTATTGAACGCCATGACCTGTTCGCGTTGCTGAGCGGCAAATTTCAGGCGGTCGGTGCCAAGGCTTGCCGGGGTGTCCGTCATGGCGAGTCCGACAACATAGGCGTTGCCATTCAGCGCAAACTGCGGGTGCAGTTCAATGCTGGAATACACCTTTTTGCCTTCATCGGTGAGCTGCTTCATACGTGCCGAAGGCTCGATCTCCGCATAAAGTGCTGTGCGGCCTTTCAACGGGCCATCGGTAATATCTTCGGCGCTGAGTCCGGTAACGTCCCCCATTGCGCTGAAGTCGCTGTTCGGAAGCATTGACAGGTAGTGCTCCACGTTCACACGCGCAGCGTAAACGCTCGGGTCATAACTTTCCGCTGCCGCTTTCAGGTGTTCGCCGCTGATTTCGCGACCGTCAACGGTGGCGCCAGAAACGGCGACGCGAAACTTTTTGCGGGCTGGTTTTGCGGTGCTCGCCATGCTGATTGTCCTGTTACTGGTTGGTTTATGGTCATGATGACAGAGCGTAAGTTGCTGTCTCAACGTGCTTTTGTTGTCGCTGAAGGCACAGAACTGAAAGAGGGCGAAAGCGGGATCGCGCGCGCGGTAATCTTCCCGGCATACAAGGGGAGAAGAGATGATTCAGGACGCTTTTGTACGGCTACGCGCAAAACAACTCTACTGGCAGGGCTACCCGCCAGCTGAGATCTCGCGCCTGATGGGTATCAGCCAGAACACAATTTATTCGTGGAAGAAACGCGACGAATGGGACGAAACGCCCGCTATCCAGCGTGTCACGCAATCCATGGATGCTCGTCTTATCCAGCTGACGGACAAGAACGAGAAGACCGGGGGCGACTTCAAGGAGATTGACCTGCTGACCCGGCAACTGAAAAAGCTGAATGACGGCCAGCCAGCAGAAGCGGCTGTCGGCAAAAAAACGCGCAAACGCAAGCTGAAAAACCATTTTACCGATGAGCAGATCACGGCACTGCGGGAAAAAATCCTCGACTCCCTCTCCTGGCATCAGCGCGGATGGTATGAGCAGCGCCACCACCGTAACCGTATGATCCTGAAGTCGCGCCAGATTGGTGCCACCTGGTATTTTGCCCGCGAAGCGCTGCTTGATGCGCTGCGTGATGATGTGAAATACCCGTATCAGCGCAACCAGATATTTTTGTCGGCGTCCCGGCGTCAGGCGCACCAGTTCAGGGGATTTATCCAGAAGGTGGCGGAAGAAGTGGACGTTGAGCTGAAAGGGGGCGACAAGATTGTGTTGTCCAACGGCGCAGAGCTGCACTTTCTCGGTACATCAGCAGCAACCGCGCAGTCATACACAGGCAACCTGAAATTCGATGAATTCTTTTGGGTCAGCAATTTCACCAACCTGCGCAAAGTGGCGGGGGCGATGGCGACACTGAAAGGACTGACGCGAACCTACTTTTCCACACCATCAGGCGAAACGCACGAGGCTTACCCGTTCTGGACGGGCGATCGCTGGAACGAAAAGCGCGCCAAATCGAAGCGGCAGGCGTTTGATGTGACCTGGAAGACGCTCAACAGCGGCCTGCTGTGTCCGGATAAAACCTGGCGTCAGATTGTTACCCTGAAAGACGTTATAGAACATGGCTGGGAGTATACCGACCTTGAAGAGATACAGGATGAGAACAGCGACGATGAATTCCAGAACCTGTACATGTGCGAGTTCGTCCGGGATGGTGAGTCGGCGTTCAACCTTAACGCGCTGATCGGCTGCGGGGCTGACGGTTACGACGAATGGCCCGACTGGAAACCTTTCGCCAGCAGACCAATGGGACAACGCGCAGTCTGGATTGGCTATGACGCCAACGGCAGCAGTGGTAAGGGGGACAGCGGCGGGGTATCCGTCACAGTGCCACCACTGGTGCCCGGTGGTAAGTTCCGCACGATAGAAACTATCCAGGTACAGGGGCTGGAGTTCGAAGAGCAGGCGAAAGTTATCGAAAACCTGACGTTTAAATATAGCGTTCAGCACATTGGCATCGACGTGACCGGTGGTAACGGTGAAGCCGTCTACCAGATAGTGAGAAAGTTCTTCCCCATGGCGGTGCCATACACCTTTAACCTGGCTTCGAAGCGCGCCCTGGTGTTGAAGATGCTCCATATCATTCGCGCCGGTCGCTGGGAATACGATCGCAGTGAACGGGCACTTGTGACGGCGTTCAATGCCGTGCGAAAGGTTAAGACACCAGGCGGGTTTATCACTTATGACACTGACCGATCCCGCGGCATCAGCCACGGCGATCTTGCATGGGCGACGATGCTCGCCATTATCAACGAACCGCTGGGACAGGAAAGAGACGGCAGCGGTGGATTCGCGATGGAGTTCTGATGAGAAAAAGTAAAAAGAGTTACAGCCGCCAGCCAGCCACATCGCGCGACCTGTCTGACGCACTGAGAAGTGCGCCGTCGCTGAGTGCCTTCAGCTTTGACGGCCCTTACCGGGCGGAGAGCTATGATCTGCTGGATAACATGTACTGCGCCGATAATGGCCGGTACTTTGAAACGCCGGTTGACTGGTACGGGCTTGCGCGCGCATCGCGCAAAACGTCATGGCATCAGTCCGCGCTGTACTTTAAGCGCAATGTGTTGCTCGGCTGTTTTATCCCCCACAAATTGTTATCACGTCAGGCGTTCTCCGGGTTTGCCCTTGACTGGTTTGTTTTCGGTAACACCTATCTTGAGCTGCGCACTAACCGACTCGGCGGACCGCTGGAGCTGCGTCATGCACTGGCAAAATACACGCGCAGGGGTACAGACCTTGATACTTACTGGTATGTGCAGGAAGGGAAGGAAGAGTACACCTTCCGGCGCGGTGATGTGTGTCACATCATGAATCCTGATATCAATCAGGAAATCTACGGCATGCCGGAGTATATCGGTGGGCTGTTGTCTGCCAGCCTGGCGCACTCTGCCGATACTTTCCGCAAGCTGTACTATGACAACGGCTCTCATGCGGGTTGTATCATCTACATCAGTTCGGCGCAGGCCAACGACAAGAGTGTTGAGGTGGTAAAGAAAACGCTGTCAGAGTCCAGAGGTAAGGGCGCTTTCAAGAATATCCTGCTGCATGCACCTGGCGGCGGCAAAGATGGTGTGCAGATCCTGCCGTTTCAGCAGATCACCGCGAAAGATGAATTCATGAACGTCAAGTCATCTTCCCGCGACGATATCCTTGCCGCTCATCGGGTGCCACCGCAGCTGATGGGAGCGATGCCGGGTGAGAAGGGATCGTTTGGCGATGTGGAGAAAGCTGCACGTGTCTATGCGATTAACGAGCTTATGCCGGTGATGGAAGCCATGAAGCACGTCAACGACTGGCTGGGTGAAGAGGTGATCCGGTTTAACCCTTACGCACTGCTGGATCAGAACTAACCCGCAATGCCCCACCATAAACCACCGCCAGCGCTGACTGTTCCGGCCAGCGCATGGCGAACTGCCTGAAACATCATCAAATACTTTCAATATCCCTGTGTTTCTTTCCTTCTGGTTCAGCGCACTGACACCGGAAACCCTCTAAAAACATCGATCACATCAGAGCGCCTCAGCGCCACGCTGGCAGGCGCTTTCCCTGACCATCAAAACACAACAACGCATGACGAAACGACACGCCAAGAAGCAATTACGACGCTGATCAGCGTATCTGGAGGGGATCCCCCTCCTGCCCCTGTTGCGGGGGCTGTTCCCCCGTCACCTGCGCGCGACAAACGCCCCTTTTTTTGTGCAGGCACGGATCCCGGCTCAGACCGCGCCAGTACAGGCCGGAAAGGGCATAAACAGGTTCAAAAAAATTGTGCAAATTTGTGCACTATTGTGCGGGTAAAAAAGTGACCGTTTATTTGACTACACATTACCTTTCGGGTAATTTTGTCACAGAAAACCACAGAAAGTGGTGAGTATTGAATTAAAGGAGGTTGGTATGAGAAAAATGTTTGATGAGTTTGACGGCTTCTAAGTCGCATTGACCTCTATGAGGCGGGGAATTTAGCCCCGCCTTTTTTATGGATGAAAGAATATGGATCAGACAAGGCTACAAATCATCAGTAATGCTATCGTTCTGCTTGGTGTACTGGTCGCTATTGGAACGATTATCTATAACGTCCGTACGGCAAAGAAAACGCAAACAGCTAACTTTCTCTTCGAGAGCCGTCAGGATACGCAGTATATAGAATCGCTGCATGTTCTGAAGCAGGTGCACCGTTCAGGAAAGTCTTTCCGCGCTTACGTCTTTCCCTGCGAGGGCAAAACGATCACCGAAGAGGAAATGACAGAGCGTCGCAAATTTCAGTACATCCTGAATTTTTACGAAAGGGTTGCCGTGAGTATCCGCGAAGGTATCTATAACGAGCAGATGATCAAACGAACATCGTATACCACCGTTATAGAAACCTACGATATTGCGGAACCTCTGATCAAAGCCATCAGGGAACACATCAATTCAGAGACGACCTATCAAGAGTTTGAATGGTTGGTTAAGCGGTGGAAAGCTAAACCGCTCAAGAAGAATAAGTGATTACCAATAAAAAACCGCCAGAATTCTGTCGGTTTCTTATTTTCTTATCAGATGGTTGATGAACATAAATCCAACAATGATAGATGCTTAATCACCCGGTTGAGTAGGTACAGGTTCTTCTGCAATTGCCCAAATAATCTGGGCTAGTGGGGTATTACTTTCTGGGTTTTGCAGCTCTAAAGTTAAGCCCCGCCTCCCCGAATGAACATTACATACAAAGTTAGAGTTAGGATCTCGGTAAACAGTCTTGTATTGTTCCGCTGAACCAAAAATCCCCATTTCTTGAAAGCAGACAAGAATCTTTGTGGCATGAAGAGGTGTTATCGCTGTGGTACTCATAATAAATCCCTTGAATGTTGAAGCACTACGCCGGTGAGTTGATATCATCATAAAAAGAACATTGGCTTAAATTTATCATCCCCGCTGACATAGAATCAAATTTTCCATTCTTATCAACACTCTAATTCCGCCTCGAAAATGTACTCTCATCCTGTTCATGGTGCCGCTTTTCTTCTTCGCGCTATCATTTATGATGACCAGCTCGATTGCATTTATTCTTTTGAAGGGCGAAGATCCACCCCCGCTAGCATCTTTTGATACTCCCCGACCGGATCAAACCGCAGACGCGTAGCATCAATGCTGTGGTTATCCCGCAGGCGTAGCCATAATTTATTTACCGTCCTTGACTCGTCGGGCAATTGACGTGTTATCAACTGTCCGTCAGCTCTGGCCTGATAAACCTTGCCGCTTATCTCCAGACGGCTCCCCATTATCAGCGAAACGGCCTGAATCTCTGAAATCTCAACCGAATACAACGCCGCATCAGCCAGAAGGCTGGCAACCGCAGGGGCAAGCGCCGCCCGCCTGGCTTTTTCATCCGCCGATCTGGTTTCGGTTTTTTCCACGGCGGAACGCCAGGCGACATCCAATTCGCTCCCTGGCTCATAAGGCGATCCGCTTTGCTGCTTTTTGAATGGTGTTTCACGTAGTCGCCGCATCAATTTGCGCCGCGTTGGCTGGTCCATATTTTCAAAATCGACGATTTCTTCTTCTGACTCTTCTGTCATACCCTCCACATCAGGCGAAAAATTGGTGGTTTTTTCGTCTTCCGTAGAGTTATTGACAGAACTCCAAGCGTCGCCGGTTGGCGACGGCAAAAGGTCAACCCCCAAACCGTGGCCGTTTTTGGCCCCGGTGGTGGCTTTGGATTTGGCGCGGATTTTCCACTTAACCAGACGGGTGCAAATACGGGAGGCATCACCCAGACGCGGCGACCAGACCCCGAAAACCTTTTCGGGGATCTCACAATAAGCATTCATTTCATCAGCTGGCTGATAGGCCAGACGGACGACATAGTTTTCACGCGGGATCAAAACACCACCCTGGCGGATGATGTAGGTAGCAAAGCACCCGACATCGGCAGCGGCGCAAACCGCATCCATTGCAGGATCCACAAGCAACGGCGCACCGCGCTTGAAGGTATTGTCAATTTTCTGGCGGGTCGTGATCTGATTGCTCAGTTTGCGCAGCTCGCGGTAAACCGATATGGGCGGCTGTCCGATGGGCTGAAACTGGCGGATGCGGTGAAGTGATGCCCAGGCCATTGCATATTTGGCTGTTTCATTCAGCGGCTTGCCGCTTTCGTCGTCCAGTTCACCGGCCAGCGCATGGCCGTCGATATTCTTCGAAATGTATTTCGCGATATACGCCGTTGCTGACCCTTTCCGTGGGTCCATTTTTTTGGACTTGAAGCGAGCACCGGTGTTGCGTCCCAGCTCGTCGCGGTCTTCCGCAATGAAGTAGGCGCGAAGGATCGCAACCGTGGCTTTGACTTGCTCTTGTGGCATAAATAGCAACGCGTGCCAGTGTGGTGTCCCATCGTGATGCGGCTCGGCGACGCGGAAGCCATAAGGGCGCAAATCTTCGCGTTTCAGTTTGGCGGTTGCCCGGTTCCATACGCGGCATAAATAGCGCTGCGCCTGTGCAACCGTGTCATAGTTCCATTTTGCGTTATTGTGGCCGGACGCAATATTGCCGTGATATTTCGACGGGCAGGTGATGGTCAGGAAGATGCCAACATCGCCACGACTCTGGGCGACGAGCTCCACGCCAGCCATACGGGCCATAAGCTCATGACGACGAATTGCAGGGTTAGACGTGGATTTGTTAATCATGTCCTCAAGCGACGAAACGTTGCCGTCTTCGTCTACCAGTTCATGACTTTTGAAGAAATTACGGTTTTTACGTCGCTGTTCCTGCCATTCCATCAGGCTTGATGCGCTGATATACGGATGCGCTTTTTTATTTACCGCACCAACAGCACGCAGCTGGTTTTCGCGCCAGTCACAACGCAGGCGCCAGATTTTGCGCCCCCACCAGTCTGGCGAAGCCATACGCAAAATGGCCGTGCATATGCGCTCGCGTTCCCACGGCGCATACCATGCAGGCGGTACAATGCGAAGCGCCAGCATTTCGCGGCCCAGGTGGCAATAAAGCCAGTCCAGTTCTTCGACGTTCATGTCTGAAACATTCCGTCCCAGGGCTTCGCATTCCGTCCCCAGCATTTCAGCCATGCGGCTGGCAATCTCATTAGCGGCGCTTAGTGCTTCCCGCTTGGTGAAATCTGCCAGCCGTTGCCAGCGCCCGAACCAGTACGCGGCCAGTTCGCCGGTGAGATCAGGCGAAACACCTTGCCTTGTGCGCACAACATCAAGACGCAGCAATGATTGTTTCACGGTCCCCATAAGAAAATCATTGGTGTGTCTGGTTTCACGGTTGACCCGTAACCACTCAATTTTTTTACGCCAGACTTCACGAATGAAGAACGGCTCTGATAATAAACGCGCTTCGACACCTTCCGGCGTATTGGCCCAGGCTGCCGCCGTAGCTTTGGCGGCTTCCATTTCCTGCCGAATGATATTTTGTTGGGCGGCCAGTGGCAGGCCGCACGGTTCGTACCTGTCCAGCGCCTGGATCAGCGCGTTACGGTCGCGAACGTCGTCAGGGTTGTAACCGGCGCGTTTGAAGATGTGATTGATGTGTTTTTTTACGGCAGGATGATGCGCCACAGCCCCGGCAAGCGGGGCGATTTTTTTGGGTTCGTAGGTATACAGGCCAACAGCTGGGCGCGGCGCGTTCCATGGCCATGCAAAAGCGGCGTCAGACATTTGACGCCCCCATCATGTAAGCCTTTATGAACGCTGTTGCCGCTTCAACGTTGATAGCGTTTCCGTAGGCGCGAAGACGTCCCACTCTGGAGGTAGCGCCATTAGCCAGCGGGAATGTGCCGGACTCAACTGGCCGCCACTTTCCATCCCGGCAGAACAACCAGTCAGCACCTTCCCAGAATCCGTTAAGCGGATTGGCTCCGCCAGTTGCGCGGCCACATCCAGACGATCCGTTGATAGCTTTCCGTTGCGCACTCTGCCGCCCTGATACCCCCCCTTGTGATCTGACGCTGTTGGCGTCGGCCAGCCAGCCATTTTCACAAGTTGCGCCAGGCTGCTGCCGGACATGCCCTCTGTTATCCCCGATCCTCCCCTTCTGGAATCGCTCGCCGATGGAGTCGTCCAATCGGCAAAGGCTGCCGTCGATTGCAGATTCAACCCACCAAGCCGCCCCTGATTCCCCGGATGTTTCCAGGCGTTCGCTGTAGGCGTCGGCCACCCAGTAAGCTCTGTCGCGGATGTGCGGCGCACCGACGCTCGCAGACGGAAACGCACACGCCCCGAAGGCATATCCCAGACTTTCCATGTCAGTTTGTACAAGGTCGATCCAGTTGTTAGCGTCAGCACTTGCAGATTGTTCGCCAAAGACAGCGACAGGTCGGCACTGCCCGACCAACCAATGCATGGCGGGCCATAAGTGCCGCTCGTCAGCAAACCCTTTTCCTTTGCCTGCCGTGCTGAAAGGCTGGCATGGGCAGGAACCTGTCCAGACAGGGCGGGAGTCCGGCCAGCCCACACGGCGCAGGGCATATGACCAAACACCAATCCCGGCAAAGAAGTGAACTTGAGTGAATCCGCGCAGATCGGCGGGTGTGACATCTTCAATACTCCTTTCATCAACAAAGCCAGGGGCAATCAACCCCGCAGCCATAAGGTTGCGCAGCCACTGGGCTGCATATGGATCGATTTCGTTGTAATAGGCAGTCATTGCGAGCGCCTTTTATTCCAGGCTTCGGCGGCATCCTGCTTTGAGGCATACCAACCGCGCCCATATTTGTTAATGATCGGGCCGTCCATCAATTCGCATGAGCACTCCGTACAAGACGGAGCATAAACACGCGTTTCTGACTGGTAATCAAAAATAGAGTCAAAGAAAGCCGCTTCACCGCAAAAGGGGCATGGCAACAGATCAGATTTTTCGGACACTGGAAGCGATGGATGTTCATCAAGCAGTCGGCGTGCCATTTGGTGAATCACGCTACAGGGAGGCTCGCAGGCGACAAGCGCCGAAAGAAAACCAGTATCTTCCGCAGTTACAGCAGCCTCCACTGTAGTTGGCTTATGGAAAGGCCAGTTAGCGCCGCGCGTAACGAAAGAAGTGAAACTAAGCAGGACGTACCCCGGCATAAACGCCGATACATCAGCGACATGAGATATTATTACTACGTTATAGCTGCCCGAATATTTGCCGCTAGCGGGTAAAAACTCCCGCAAAAACAAAACGTCGCCCGCGCTATAGTCGCGATCATTTAGGCGCAATTCAGCGTATTTCACGCGGTCCATAACAGGTTGAAAAAACTCCGGCCAAATCTTTAATTCGTGTGTTTTTCTCATTGCAGATCCCTCGCTATTACCACGTTTCTGGGTTATCGGACGGCTCGCAAATATCGCAGTTGCCTCGACAATCAAACGACCATCCCTCCTCACATGCGGCGATACCTGGGCAACATTTCGCACAGTGACCACCTTCATAGCGCCCGCAGCCATCACAGACAGGCAGCACGCCGATCACTTCACTGGCGGCCCCTCTGGTAATGGCGTTCGCGCTGACAGAACGGTTAACGCTGATTTCCTGGAAGTTGAAAGCGCGATAAATCTCGCGGGTAGATGGGGTGTCGCTATTGGACAGGATCACCGGCGAACCAGTAAGGCGGTTAATATCCAGCAGGGCGGCAGCTAACTGGCGATGCTCTTTAATGCCAAACGGGGCGGTGTGGTATTGGGTGAAATTAGCGGTGTCGCTTGCTGGCAGGTATGGCGGATCGCAGTAGATAACCGCGTCACTACCAATCATGATTTTTAACGTGCTCTGGAAATCGCAGCACACGAAAATAGCTTTCGTGTCGTTAGCTTTTTCAGAGAATAAACGGATCTGTTCTTCCGGGAAGTAAGGCGGGGTTTTGTGTCTACCAAAGGGAACGTTATATCCGCCCTGTTGGTTGTAGCGCACTACGCCGTTATATCCGTGACGGTTCAGGTAAAGAAACTGTGCTGCACGAAGAATCTTGCCCGCGTCCGGTCCGTCCTCAAACATATTGCGCGATGACAGAAGGTCATGGGCGCGGGCGTTGAAATCGTCGCGGATCCACTTATAGCCATCTTTATCACCGTACACTTTAAACAGCGGGCGAGCAGCGTCGATCACCGCATCAGGCCAGCGGGTTATCTGGCGATACAGGTTAATTAAATCTGGGTTGATATCACCCAGGATATAACGGCGATATTCAGTATTGAGGAAAACAGAAGCACCGCCGACAAACGGTTCCACCAGGCAATCGGCTTTCGGCAGAATCGGCAGCAAATCAGGCATAACGCGGCCTTTACCACCGGGCCATTTAACGAGAGATCGAATCATTTTTACTTTCTCCAGGGTGCAAGAAGCCCGACGCGTTAGCGCCTGTTTCTTTTTTTGTGAGTAGTTAGTTGTTAATTGACTGCGTTATCTGGCATGGGTGGTTTATCGCGTATCGCCTGAATTTCAGCGCGTGGCGCGGCGTAGTCCTCAAATTCCCACGGCATTGATGCTGCAAATTCTGAAAGGCGCTTAATGCCCATCAAAAGGCACGTTTGCTCCTTTTCGGTTAGATTTTCGTAGGTGCGCTCCAGGTGCTGGGCTGTAAGTTTCGGCATTCCGTATATGTATCTGGCCGCATCGTTTGCCAGAATGAAAATCACCTTTTTGCGCGCCTCATCCAGTTGATTAAAGCGTCTGGCGGTATCATTGGTGCGAGACGCTGAAAGATTTGATTGTAAGCGGGCGCGCTGTTCCAGAAATTTCTGTCGTCCGGTTACTGGTTTTTCTTGTCCGATACTCATAATTCTGTCTCCCATCACAACCACTTATCAGGCGCGCCACTCGGAAGTAACGCCCCGGATAAGCACCGGTTTCCCGGTGCCTCTCTTATTCGTCGCCCTGCTGCTCTTTGGCTGGCTTAATCGCAGGCCATACCAGAACAACGAGCGCCCCCACAAAAAACAGATCGCCAACCGCTGAGAGCAGATAACTGGTGAAGTCCACCGCGACCACCATGAAAGCCAGCAACAGAACCAGCGCAGGCCGCAACATGCTCAGCATCTGGTTCATCAGATGTAGTCCTCAACGCGCAGGCCCAGACGACGCCCAACTTCTTCCAGTACCTTCTGCTCTTCCGGTTCGATCTCGCCGTCAGCCTCGGCAATGGTCAGCATGTTGACGAAGACCTCTTCAGCCTCTTTCGGGTCGTTTTTGATATCTTCGATTTCACGCAGGATGTTCATGCGACCAACGCGGAAACCAGCCTCAAGCTGTTCAGTGAAGCGGGTGATCAGCGCGGTGATTTCGTTGCCGTAATGGCTCAGGCGGGGATTAGAACGCAGCAATTGATCGAGCTTTGCTGTTTCTTCTTTCTCAATTTCACCATCAGCAGCAGCAACCAGCAGACAGCCGCCAACAATTGCCTCCATCAGATCGCGATTTTCGACTTTCTTTAATTCAACTTTTACAGCAGCGCTTTTTTTCTTGAACATGCCAAACATAATTAACCCCTTCTTTGGGTGAGTGAATGCGCCATCACCTAATAAAGCGACGACAGTTAGAAAAAGTTTTATCTGTTACTTAACTATTTAATCAGGCTTTTAAATAATCTCGCCAAGGTACTAAATAAACCTTTGTTTATCTTTTTCGTATAAACAAAAGGCTTACTCATACCTTTAATAAAACGCACCTTATTCGGTTCCGGTTTAAAGAAACGCCCGTCAGGGCATTCGATCCAGCCGCGTGTATTGCTGTAGTGCGTGACCTGGCAACCCTGCCTTAACAGGCTGGCAAGTGATGGAGCGTTATCGTTCATATCTTGTTCCTGCTACAGTTGTCTGCGGGACTTGCGTTCTACTTCCTCGCGTCTGGCTTTAAATTCAGAAAGCCGCTTCTCTTTTTGTTGTTTTGTTTTATTGCAATGCCGCCTTATCAGGAACTGAATCAGATTTAAAATCAGCATCGCAAAAATAAATATTCCTACGCCGATCACCATTTCCATCATCATTGCAGTCCTCATTTATAAGAAACTTCCGTTTTTTAACATGCGGTCAATCGTGGCGCAGGCTTCAGCAAGTGCGAAATCACGACCATAGTAATTATCCGTTTCGGCTTTATCGTCACGCTTGTTTATCAAATAAGTCTGACGAGCGTTAAAAATATTACGCGGTGTTTTGCGTATGGTGAAACCACGATAAGCGAAGGTGTTTTTACTGACCTGTATAGCACCGTGAATACTTCCGGCATATGCTCCATGTTTATAATATTCTTTTCTCATTTCCCCATCCTTTATCTGATTATGAAAACCACTACCGCAGTCACTGTTATTCCTGCTACTAAAGGTTTAAGCGCTTTTTCTAGCGCGACTTCATATTCATAGCGGAAAGATTTAAAGCTCTTACCGTGTTTTTTGTGTCCCTCCCACATAAAAAGCAGAAACAAACCTGCGTAAAACTCAGCAACCATTAGTACCGCATTGACTGCGTATCCTGCTAATGACTCCCACCCTAAAGACCAGGTCATATTAATTATTCCTTACGCCCGGCTCTGTAGGGTGGAGCGGCTATTACGTTTCAACACATTATGTTTGTTGCCAGTGGTGCGCCGATAGGTTCCTTTATCGCGCATCAGGCGATCGATGTAGTGCTTTTCTTCTGGGGTAATTAGTGCGCGGCAATGTGCTACAGCGTCCCAGTATTCTTGCAGCATGATGAAACGTTTTGGTCGCTTTGAACCCGGCATACCTTCGCGGTGTACTGGTAATTGAGCACGATCCATTAAGTTGCGAACTGACTTGAGAGTCCGCCCTGTCAGATAGGCGAATTCAACAGGTGTAACGAAAATCTGTTTTTGCAGTTCTTCGGTATTCATGTCCCTGATTCCGTCAGCCTGCGAAGTAGTCATTTTGCAGATGCGTGCGATACGAGCACCGTCTAACGGGAATTGCCGTAAATGTTGAGATCCTGCATTTAAATCGATATCTCGTGATTGTGTCATTTGTTAGACTCCCAAATTAGCCATTAAAGAGGCTTGTTAAGTCTTTTTCTGGTTAGGTCGCCACATGTGTTTAATGTGGAGTTTTCAACGATTATGTGGAGATGTGCAAAATATGTCAATGCCACAACAAGAGAAATTGTCTCTCATCCGTTTTTCAGAAAGACTCACCAAACAACAACTTGTTGATTTGGTTGGTATTAATTACGCGACATATCATGGTTATGAGAGTGGTAAATCTCGAATGACTTTAGATTCGGCAATCAAGATTTTTGGTCACCCAAGATTTCATAAGTATCAGGATTGGTTTATGTACGACCGTACAGACCCGAGCCGAGGCCAAATAGCACCGGCTCTCGCACACAATGGGCCAGACGAAATTCAGTCAGACCCCTCCGGGAAACAGATTGGTTAACTTTATATAAACATTACATTTTCACTATTTGTTACCAGGATAGTGATCTGACTATTGGAGGGTTTTCTTATGTCCGTTAAGAAACTCGAAGATGGTCGCTATGAAGTGGATGTAAGGCCGCGCGGGCGCGACGGAAAGCGCATACGGCGGAAGTTTGATAGGAAAGCAGACGCACATGCTTTTGAGCGCAGCATCATTGCAAAGTATCAAAATCATGATTACCTGAACAGACCGGCTGATAAACGAAAACTAAGCGAGTTCATTGCTCTTTGGTGGCAGTTAATAGGGCGGAATAAGAACTATGCAAACCGCAGGCTTAGTGCTGTTAACTGCATTTGCCAGGATATGGGGGATCCCATGATTTACCAGATTGATGCGCGATGCCTTATCGACTACCGCGCATACAGACTGGAGCAGGGGATTAAGGCTTCAACGATAAATCATGACCTGTTTGCTCTTAGTGGCGTGTTTAAAGCTATGGCTGAAATTGATGAGTTTCACGGTGAGAATCCGGTAACAGCAATTTCAGCACTGAAAGAGCCTAAAACGGAAATGTCGTATTTCACTGAGTCGGAAGTAAACCGGTTGTTATCCCTGTGCTCTGGTGATTACTACCGTATTGCCGTTCTGCTACTTGCCACTGGTGCTCGGTGGGGTGAAGCCTACCAGCTTAAGGCTGAAAACATTGTCGGTAACAGGGTGATGTTTACGATCACTAAAAATGGAGATCGGAGAGTGGTTCCCATATCTGACGACATTGCAAAAATAGTGAAACATCGGGAGTCAGGAAGGTTGTTCCGCGTGAGCTATAAAACCTTTCGTCTGCGCATGAAGGAAGCAAAGCCCAATCTTCCAGATGGGCAAGCTGCGCACGCGCTACGTCATACGTTCGCTACGCACTTCATGATCAAGGGCGGAAATATTATCGCGTTACAACGTATTCTTGGTCATTCCGACATATCACAGACAATGACTTACGCTCACTTCGCGCCGGACTATTTATTGGACGCTGTGAGCTACAATCCCCTCAGTGGAATGTCCACATTATGTCCACACTCTGGAGGCAATGCAGGGGTTTTGAGGGTTAGTTGAGTCTGTAATATACTGAATTAGCGCAGTGCCTTGCGGTGCTGCGCAGTTTGAAAACCTCCCATCTAGGGGAAGGTCAAGGGAGTTTTTTGAAAAGGTGCAAAAAGGGCGAAAAGGAAGAAAAACGGGAACGTCAGAACAGGACGCTCCCGGTCAATTATTGATTGAGAACAATAAGCGGCGTTCGATGCTCCGGTTCATTCATCACTGTGAGATCGGCGCCGTACAAGGCATTTAGCGATGATTGCTGTAGAACATCCTGCGGACGACCGTTATCAACTATCCTGCCACGTTCCATCAATACAACGCGGTCAGCATAGCGCGCCGCAAGGTTGAGATCGTGCAGGACGCAGCAGACGCTGAACTGTCGTTCACCTACCAGACGACGCAGCAGACGAAAAAGATGCTGTTGGTGGTGAATATCCAGGGCGGAGGTGGGTTCATCGAGAAACAACCATTTTGGCCTGGGTTCGGGCTCCCAAAGTTGAACCAGCAGGCGCGCCAGCTGTACCCGCTGTTGTTCTCCTCCCGACAGGTGCCGGTAATCGCACGCGGCCAGCGCCTGGCAGTCACACAACGTCATGATGTGCTCCGTTTCATCGCCCGTATTGCGCGTACGATACGGATGCCTGCCCATGCGGATGACCTCCTGCACGCTAAACGGGAAGGCCATATGACTGTTCTGGCGCATCACGGCGCGGGTTTTTGCCAGCTCGGTGATTGACCACTCGTTCAGCGGCTTGCCAAACAAGCTACAACGCCCGCTGTGGGGCTGCAGATAGCCCGTAAGCTGGCGAAGCAGCGTCGATTTTCCGGCCCCATTCGGACCAAGAATCGCGATGATTTCTCCATCAGGTAGCGTCAGAGAAACGTCATCGGTCAGTCGTCTGCCCTGAATGTGGTAGACCAGATTTTCAGCGACGATCATGACATCCTCCGGCTACGCAGTATTAACCACAGGAAATACGGTCCACCGATCAGGCTGGTTAACAGGCCAACGGGCATTTCGGCAGGCTGAACAAGTGTGCGGGCCAGCGTGTCGGCAATCAGCAGTAAACAGGCGCCGGCCAGCGTAGAGCAGGGAATCAACCAGCGATGATCGGCGCCGGTAGTCATTCTGATCAGATGCGGGATCACCAGGCCAATAAAGCCAATCACGCCGCTGACAGAAACGGCAGCACCGACAAGGAGCGAGCTGAGCAACAGTAGCTGCTGGCGCTTACGTTTGACGTTTACGCCGAGGTAATGCGCCTCTTCATCACCCAATTGCAGCAAATTAAGCGTTCCCGCCAGACAGACGGTGACAGCAATGGCTGGAAGAACAAACGTGCTGGCAACCAGCAGCGTTGGCCACTGGGCCTGGCCGAGATTCCCCATCATCCACAACGTAAGTTGGCGTAGCTGCTGTTCGTCGCCCACATAGCTCAGCACGCCAATAGCCGAACCGCACAGAGCATTGATAGCGATACCTGCTAACAGCAGTTGCATCATTCCACCGTGGTTATGACGCTGGCTTATCAGGAAAATAATCGTGCAGACCACCATGCTGCCCGCGACGGCAAAAATCATCTGCTCATACAGCACCAGCACCACGGGGAATGAAAAGGGGATAACTATCGCGATGCCAACCATCAGCGCGGAGCCGCTGCTGACGCCAAGCAGGCCGGGATCGGCCATCGGATTGCGAAAAAGTCCCTGCATAATGACCCCTGCCGTAGCCAGCGCAGCACCGACCAAAACGGCCAGCAGCACGCGGGGCAGGCGAATGTTCAACCAGATATCTCGGTATTCGTCGTTGAACAGGGCGCTGAAGCTAATGTTCAACGCCCCCTGGCTGGCACCGAACAGCATCAGAGCGACCAGCAAGAGAGAAAGGCCCGTCAGAATGCTGACGGAAGAAAGCGAGTCCTTAAGCACGCAACGCTCCATAACGTCTTTGCGGCGCGAAGTTTCCGCGCCGCGAGGGGTTTACGCGGGTTTCAGTCCCGGCTCAACCAAACTGTAAATCTGGTTATTGAGTGCCGGCACCGTGGCCAGTTCGTGAATGTGCCAGGCAACATCTGCGCGCATCACAAAGCCATGACACTCCTCGGCCTGTATGCGTTGCGCCAGGCCTGTGGCTTCACCATTCAGCAAACCGCCGGGGCGGAGAATGGCGTAGTCCAGTTGACTGGTTTGTAGCCAGCTTTCAGCCAACGATTTTTCCCGTACGGCCTGGCCAAATGCGGCCCTGGCGCGTGGGGACAAAAAGGGCCAACTGTCGCCACAGCCCAGAGAGGTAACCAGAATCATGCGTTTGATCTCAGCTTTTTCTGCTTCATCAATGACGGTTCTGTGCGCCAGATAATCCTGGGCACCGCCCATGGAGGAGATCACCGTGGCATGCTGACCCGCTGCGCGACAGGCGCAGGCGGTGACCTGGCTGTCGCAGGCGTCGCCAATAAAGACCTGCACACCTTTTTCCTGCAGCCCGGCAGCAACCTGGGGATTGCGAACGACAGCAATCACCGGACGATGCTCCGCCAGTGTGAGCTCCAGCGTTTTCGCGCCGACGCCGCTTCCACCCGCACCAAAAATAAGCCATGGAGCCATCAGGCATGTTCCTTTAAAGATGAAGACAACGCGTGAAAGGCGCTGACCTGTTCGGCCAGTAGCTGTCGATGCTCATCGCGACCGAGGAAAATTTTGAACATAGCGCTACCCGCCTGGTTGAAGAAGAGAATTGACGCGGTGTCCATTCCCATAAATTTGCGTTCAATCAGAGCAATATGCGTGCAGTTTTCTGCCTTGATATGCCCGGTCATGCCTTTTTTGCCGCGCAGGTTGAAGTAACCGTGGCGGTGGAATCCGGAAGGTAATTCACCGGTGAATTCCAGAATGACATCAGCAGTATGGACCAGGGTGGTGACTTTGCCCCATTCGCAGACGGTTTCCCAGACGGTATCAAATTGACTGCCGGAAACCAGCGTTGGGGAAGGGAGGTTTTTCACCACCTCCAGCAATGTAGTGTTGTACTGGGCTGCGATAGCTTCCAGCGTACCGTCCGGCTCAGTTTTCAAAAAATCCTGTAAAGAGACATGGCTCATAATTCACTCCTTTTATGGTTGCTCTACCGCAATGCGCGGCGCGTTAAGTGCCTGAATCAGTTCATCAAGAGACTGCAAAATATTGCTCGCCCAAAAACGCCCTTCATTGGTCAGGCGTACACAGGTGCTGGCATCTCGCGTCAGTCCTGCGTGATGCCATTGGGTCAGTAGCGGGGCCAGTTTTTGAGCATGAGGCGTCAGCTCATCCAGCGGGACGCGGGCCGTCTCAATACCGGCCTGGAGGGTGTGTCGCCACTGGAAACCACGCTCGGCGGTGCGCATTATCATCATTAGCGGTTTTTTTCCGGCGGCGATAGATTCATGCCATGTATTCAGGTTGCGCTCGACCATCCAGGAATAGCCATTGACTGACCCTCCTGCGCCAGAGCCGAATGCCAGACAGTCTGCACCCTGTTTAATCAGCAGGTTATACAGATTGCGTTCCCGTGTGGTACGCGCCCAGTGGCTGTTGCTGATGCAGCGCCAGCCCGCGCTGTCCATGAAATCGCAGCCCTGAAGGTAGAGATCGCGGCGTTCGGCGGGAGAGGGAACGGTTGTGCGCCCGGTTTCAACTGCTTTGCCAAGCGGTGTATTAGGGATCAGATTCAGCGCATAAAGATCTACGCCGTCGAGGCCAATGTCGCGGGCAATCGCCAGATCCTCGCCCCACAGTTTTGCGTCTTGTCCTGGCAGACCAAATAGCAGATCGCACACCACGGCGGCACGATCCCGTTTTACCAGTCCCTGCATAAAGGCCGTTGCGGTCGGGCCGTCCGAAGTACGCGCCATTTTCTTGCGGATCCGGCTGTTAAAAGACTGAATACCGATCGAAAATCGATTGGCGCCAGCGTCAAGGCAGGCATCGATTCGCGCATCGTCAAAATTGAGCACTCGCCCCTCAATGGTGATTTCGCAGTCCGGCGCCAGCGGTAGCTTGTCACGCAGCGCGGTGATGATTCTGGCCAGGTCCTGTGCAGACAACGCAGAAGGCGTACCGCCGCCAAAATAGACGGCGTGAATGGGGGCTGACTGGTGTAATGCGCTATCAGCTTCCATCTCTATTTCGCGCAACAGCGCGTTGGTGTAGCGGGCGCAGTTGTCTTCTTCAAAGCGGTTTTGATAAAAACCGCAGAAAGTACAATGTGTTGCACAAAACGGGATATGCAAGTACACCAGCCGTTTACGTGGCGGGGTTGGCTGGCTGATGACCTCCTGCCAGGTTTGTGACAAAAGCTCTTTGGCAACCGGGATCGCCCCACGCCAGGGCATCGTGGCGCGGCGATCCTTAAATGGCTGACTTCCCTCGAGCGCAAAATGCGCGGTGAGATCCAGCGAGTGTTCAGTTTTCATTCTTCTTAATAAATCCAATTAGTGAGGCCAGAATTGCTGGTGTAGGGCTTCAACTGCATCGGCGACGCGAGGTCCCATCCCCAGAATCAGCGCCTGGTCTACCGCCACAATGCGCTGATTTTTCCAGGCCGCAGTGTGGGTAATACCGGCAATCGCGCTCAGGCGAGCCAGACCGCCATCGACCATTTGCGACGTCACCACGATCACCTCCGGGTTGGCGGCGATCAGTGACTCCGCGCTGTAGCTTTTATACTGCGCATGGGTGGCGACATTTTGTGCGCCTGCGAGGGTCATAATGGCATCGGCAACGCTGCCTTTTCCGGCGATCTGAGGTGCGCTGCCGCCAGCAGAGAGAATGAACATCGCTTTGACCGGCGCGTTTTTCGCCGCCACGCTGCGCTTAATACGCTCCAGACGTTGCTGTAGGCGATTGACTAACGCCTCACCTTGGTCAGGAATGTGCAGTGTTGTAGCCAGTTCTCGAATGTTGGCGTACATCTGTTCTACGGTGGCCGGTACGCGCGGCAACGTCACGACGTTAACCTTTTGCGCCCGCAACTGATCCAACACGATTTGGGGACCTGCATCCTGCCAGGTGATAAAGCTGTCCGGATGGAGCGACAAAATGCCCTCGCTGCTTAACTGCTTCCAGTAGCCGATATGCGGGAGTGCGGCAGTTTCGGGCGGATATGAGGTGGTTTCATCAACGCCGACCACCCGGTTGCCGACGCCCATGGCGTATACCAGTTCGCTAAGCGAGCCGCCCGCCACCACCAGGCGGTCGGCGGACTGGGCACTGAAAACGCAGGCGAGGCTCAGTAAGCCAATCATGAGTTTTTTCATCGTCAGAAATTCCACGCAAAGCCAACGGCGGCATTGAAACCAGCATCTGGAATAGATTCATGTGCGGTTCTGTAACGCTTATCGGTCAGGTTGTTGAGCGCGAGGTTGACCTGATACTGGTCCTGCGGACCGAACTCGGTGTTGAATGCGAGGTTAAGTGTGGCCCAGCCAGGGTAGTTGATTTCCGTGGTGCCGGTATTATCTTTAGCGCTGGACGCCGCGCGGATAAAGGCATCAGACGTCACGTTAGCGACATTCATCAACCAGGTATGTTTCAGGCCGACGCGCCCGGTCAGCGTGGGCTCGCCGGTATCCCAGGTTTTTAGGGTATTGCCTTCGTACTGACGGCGAATGAGATTACCGCTCAGGTAAGGTGAAACCGCCCAGCCGTTGTATTCTGCGGTGAGTTCCATGCCCCAGGTTTTGGCCCGATCGATGTTTTCGTAGTAGTAATAGCCACCCCGTGAAGAGGTGGTATTACCGCTGCAAACGGGTTGGCCTGAACAGGCCAGGCTGGCGATATAGTCTTTGGCTTCGGAGTAATAAATGGCGCCGTCAATCAGCCACATATTCCCTTTATACCGTGCGCCCAGCTCATAGTTATTCGAGTGTTCCGCCTTCAGGTTTGGGTTGCCGTAGGTCACGCTTCCGCCTGCGGACGTCTGCATAAACAACTGAGTCAGCGTGGGGAAAACATAGCCCTGGGCATACGCTGCCCGGAGTTCAAGATCTTTAAAACCGGAATAACGCAGGCTGGTTGAGGTCACTAGTTCATCATCGTGTACTGAATTTCCTCCGGTGGATTGCCAGGTACTGCCGCTGCTTTGCAGGGTTTGCGTATCGTTGCGATTGAGCTTCGAAGACAGCCAGTACTGGCGTGCGCCTACGGTCCAGGTCCAGTCATCGGCAAAGCGCCAGTCGTTTTGCGCGAATAATGAGGTGTTGCTTTGCTCCGCTTCGTTGTATGACAGGGTGCGGGTTTGCGTATCGAAGAAGCCGGTAGCCGCGGTCTGGCGTGTACTGCCGTCCGTGTCCTGTTTGATTTTGTCATGCTGATATTGAGTGCCAATCACCAGCTCGTTGTTCGCGGGAAGGGAGAAATTGCCCTGCAGCGTTACCCCCTGGGTATACTGTTTGTCGTTGGTATTGGTTTGATTGTTTATCGTCAGCGCTTTAATCGCCGGGCTGGGGATTACCTGGGTGGTTTTGACCCGGTTTTCAAATTTGCGCTCTATTGTCTGGCTGTATGCGTCAACATGGATTTTCTTCAGGTAATCCCCGTCAGCCGCATAGTCGTAGAAAAGACCGATTTTCTCGCGTTCCAGCTTAGGTATTTTGACGCTAAAGTCGTCGAACTGGCCCTCTGGATCGTCAAACCAGGTTTGAGTAGACAGTTTGTAACGATCGAGCGAGAGTCCGATTTTATGGCGATCGAAGTTGTAGCCCAGCCACACGCCCTGGCCGTTATTACGGAAGTTGGTGTCAGGCAATCTTCCGTCAGGCGTATCGCGGTCCCCCTGGTCGGAGTAGCTGCCATTGATGCGGTAGTCAAAGTTTCCGATGCTGCCCCAGGCTGCCGCTGATTCTTCCCATCCTGCCGTTGCGGAGTTATAAACGGCCTTAACGCTGCCGCCGAGAGGCTTATCGCCACCTTTTTTCGTAATAAAATTCACGACGCCGCCAATCGCCTGCGAACCGTAGAGGACAGAGTAGGGGCCTTTGACCACTTCAATACGCTCCAGCGCGGATTCGTCAATCAGCAAACCGGCCCCGTAGTTTTGCCCGGCACGTTGGTAGCTGACGACCTGGCCGTCGATCAAAATCAGCACCCGCGAAGAGGCTTCGCCACGGATACGAATTTGTTTCCGGCCAGCGAGGGCGTTATCGGTGACTTCGACGCCGGGGATATCTTGTAAATCATCAGCAATAGAAACGCTGGTGGAGTTTTGCAGCGTCTGGCGATCGATAACCTGAATGGTTGCCGGACTATCCCAGAGACTACTTTCAGAGCGGTTAGCCGTGACGATCACCGTATCATCATCGGGCGTTGAAGCGTGTGTTGTAGAGGTAGCTGCAGAAGCAGCGCCGGACATGCATAATGTCAGGGCTGAAAGAATAAATGGCCTTTGGTTAATCCGTGGCAACATAAGAGAACCTTTATTGAATGTAAACGATCATCATTATCATTCGCATTTGTATATAAAAATGTTTCCCTTTGTTCAAGACGAAAGGTGCAGAACCAATACACCTTTTGATTTGAGTCAATTTTGTACGGTCAATAAATACTGAAATGTGATCTGTATCGGATATAACAATGTGAATAGAAAGGATTTATTCATCTCTTTGTTGACTTAAAATGTGCAGATTTCTCGGGTAAATGATTACGGCAATCTGGGCTATAATGTGGCTCAGCACCAACAAGCACCGCGGGGGAAATGTGAATATTAGCGACGTTGCGAAAAAAACCGGTTTAACCAGCAAAGCCATTCGCTTTTATGAAGAGAAAGGACTGGTGACGCCGCCGCTGCGTAGTGACAATGGCTATCGCACTTACAACCAACAGCATCTGAATGAACTGACGCTGCTGCGCCAGGCGCGCCAGGTTGGGTTTAACCTGGAAGAGTGCGGTGAGTTGGTGAACCTGTTTAACGATCCGGCGCGTCATAGCGCGGATGTGAAAAAGCGTACGTTAGAAAAAGTGGCGGACATTGAGCGGCATATCAAAGAATTGCAGGCCATGCGTTTGCATTTGCTGGCGCTGGCGGACAGTTGCCCGGGTGATGACAGCGCTGAATGTCCGATTATGGATAATCTCTCCGGCTGCTGCCATCACAAAGCGAAGGCTTAACGGCGAGAAGGATTAAGCATAAACACCACCGTGCCGCGGTACCACGGAGATTTCTCAAGCTGCGCTTCAGCCAGTGGATCCCGGTTACCGTTTTGCACCAGCCCCAGCTTAAATGGAATGCGCAGGCGGCTGAGCGCGGGCAGATACGCCTGATAATTCGTCACCGTGTGACGCCCCTGATAGCTCTGGACCACCAGTTCATCGACCGCCAACGCGTTCAGCGTAGCGACGTCGCCCGTTTTTGCCCAATCCAGTAGTCCGGTTACGCCTAGCGCAAACTCGGCCGGGAGCTGTTGGCGCAGTTGCTGCAGAAAGCGGGCGTAGTCGGTCAGTTGATGGGTCGCTGCGTCAAAATCAACCTGCAGGCCGACGACGTGATTCCCGGCGGTCTGCCAGCGCTGCATCAACCGTATGATACGCGCCGGGATCTCTTCCGGTACGTCGAGGGTGGTAAAGCGTACGGTCAGCCAGATTGAGGGAAAAGACAGACGACTGACCGGCAGTCCGAGGCGCTGGAACACCACGTTACCGGAACGAACCAGTACCTCGCCCTGGTGCAGATAAACCGTTTGCGCGTCTTTCAGCTCGTCACTGGCCTTCACCCCAGACCACAGCCAGAAGGCCGAATGTTCACGGGCGGCGACGATATCCGCCGCCTGTGCCTGACCTATCAGCAGCGCGGTTACCAGTAATATTTGAGTTTTTGCGCCCACGGGCTTCCCGGATACTGCGTTTTCAGTTGGGTGAACCAGCCCTTACGCTGCAGTTTATCCACGTCTTCACCGCCGCATTCGTTAGCGCCTGATAGCGCATAGCACATGATGGCGCGATACAGCGCGAAGCTCTTATCTTCGACTTCCGCGGTGGGTGAGGTGATTACCTGCTGATAGTAGCTTTGCCTGTCGAACTGGCCGAAAGGTTTCTTGCGCGAGATAGCTGATTCAAGCACGTCGTTGCCAGCGCTGTTTTTCCACAGATCAACATGTGTTTGCGTGGTGCGGAAGAATTCGCCAAGGCAGTTCAGCGCGTGAGCATCATCCGCTTTTTTGCTCAATACCGTTACCGTTTCATTGAGGCTGCGGCACGTATAGCCCGCCTGCGCCGTGTCGCCATTCCAGTCAAATATGCTCAGGTTAACGTCAGCAAACGCTTCGCCAATGACCGGAGGCGTAATCGCGCTGGCCAGTTTTCTGTCAGTAAGCCAATCGCCAAAACGATTCTCTGTAAGATCTCGCACCAGCAGCGTATGCAACGCAATGGTACGCTCTTCGTTATTCGGGCCATGAACGGCCTGCTGGCGCAGCAGTTCTGGTGTGGCCTGTGTTTTCAGTACCTGCGAACGAAAGCGCAGGTTGGTCACCGCGCTATTCGGTGCGAAAACCGCAGCCACGTCGCCGCTATATACCAGCGTGGCGGCAAGCTTAGCCTGCACATATTGCTGCTGTTCGTTATCCTGGCTGAGTTTTAACAACTGCTGCCAGAAATCGCGCGCCTCGGCCCATTTCTTCTGGCCCATCAACGCTTCGCCGTACAGCACCTGTTCGCTGAAGGCGAGGGTATCGTGAGCGGCAAGTTTCTGCGCTGGCGTAACTGCCTGAATAATTGCCGCGTAGTTGCCCGTTGCCAGCCACAGATTCAGTTGTAGATCGCGCCATAGCGGCAGTTTTTGGCTCTGTTCAAACACCGGTTTGCTGGCGTCGAGCTGTGCCTGCGTCAGCGTGGGTTTGTTATTGTTATCCAGGCGCAGCGCGCGTAGCAGTTCGATATAGCTGACTCGCGGCGCGTTGGGGAAGGCTTCAACGACGGACTGGTCGTAGAACGCCATGCCATAGACATTATCGTATTCGATGACATTTTCGCGCAGTTGCTGTGCGTCAACCGACTGCTGAAGCGTCTGTTCATACAACCCGGCTAACTGCGGCCACGCCTGTAAATACCAGTTGATGCGACGCAACATACCGCGTGAAGAGTCAGCGTAGAGTCCTTGAGGAAAACGCTGCAAATAGGCCTGCGCCAGCGTCTGAGCCTGAGTAGCATCCTCGCGGTTAATTTTCGCAATATCAAAATCGCCGTACTCGCCCACGCTGTTCTGACTGCTCTTGTTCAACGCCGTGCGCATCAGCATGTATTGCGCGGTCTCTGCCAGCCACGGACGATCGCTTTTGGCAAGCTGAGCGAAATCCCGTTCGGCACTGGCATAATCACCGGCATAGAAACTGGCGGCTGCTGCCAGATAGCTTTTATAGGGCAGAGCAGGAGAATCTGCCGGGAAGGTAGCAAGAGAAGACTCAATTTGCTCGCGGGTTGCTCCGGAAAGCAGTCCTGTACGCGCCTGGGCTAAGGCCTGACGCTGTTCCGCCGTTAACGTGGAATCGGCCAACAGCGCGGCAAAAAACGCGCTGACGCTCTCGGTGTTATTCGAAACATGGCGGTTCTCAAGCTCAGCGTCGTTGATGTTTATTTCGTCGGCGCTAATGTTCAGCTCGGCCATCTGTTGGGAGAGAGGGCTGTCTGCGGCGGATGCCGGAGCAGCGGCTGGCTGCGGGGCAGCCTCATCCCACTGCGGGTGATAGGCAAAATAGAAATCACGGGAGCGGGTGATGTCTGCGGGCATTGATTGCACTGGCAGAGCAAATGATTTTTCCTGGCTCAGCAGCCGCAGCAGGTTGTCACGGCTGTCGTTTTCAGGGTTAAAGGTCGGCGTTCCCTTTAGTAGACAGCTGTCGTCGCTCCATTTGCAGTCTTCCATATCGAACGAAGCGAATGCCTGCGGGGCGGCGGTCAGCAATATGCAAAGGGCAAAGGCAAGGGGTGTCTTCCTGACCATAGTCTTATTTCCTGTCTCTTTAGTGTGATACCGCTTTTATAATCAGGGTGATTCCCTCAACGGCAATGACTTCAACCTGCGTTCCGGCGCTCAAATCGTCACGGGCGCTAACGGGCCAGGAACTGTCGCCGACGCGCATATGTCCGCGACCATTGACCAGGGTGGTTTCCAGAATAAATCGACGGCCAACCAGCTGTTGTCCGCGCTGGTTAAGATGGCTGTCGGCTGGCTTTTGCTCCTGAACGCGCCTTGCCAGCCACTTCCACCACAGCCAGGCCGCCAGCAGGGTGAGGGCGGCGAACATCGCCCCCTGCCACGCCCAGTCTAGCGGAACGAGCCAGACGACAAGACCGGTAATCACCGCAGCCACGCCGCTCCACAGCAGATAGCCGTTGCCGCCCAGCATCTCGGCGGCGAGTAGCAAACCGCCGAGGCTGAGCCAGAAGATGTGTGGGTGCACCAGAATCATCGCTATCATGATTTTTTCCGCTCGCTGGCGCTGTCCTTAACCAGTTCGGCGATCCCGGCAATGGAGCCCATCAGGCTGCTGGCATCCAGCGGCATCATCACCACTTTGCTGTTATTCGACGAACCTATATGCTGCAACGCTTCGGTGTATTTCTGCGCCACGAAGTAGTTCACGGCCTGAATATCTCCGGCGGCAATGGCCTCAGACACCATCTGCGTTGCGCGGGCCTCTGCTTCTGCGGAACGTTCACGCGCTTCAGCCTGTAAAAACGCGGACTGGCGTTCACCTTCTGCGATGAGGATTTTCGACTGCTTCTCACCTTCGGCTTTGACGATTTCTGCCTGGCGGATCCCTTCTGCTTCAAGAATGTAGGCGCGCTTGGTACGTTCGGCTTTCATTTGCGCGTTCATGGCGTCGATAAGTTCCGCCGGAGGACGCACGTCGCGGATTTCAATACGGGTGATTTTGATGCCCCAGGGATTCGTGGCCTCATCAACGATATGCAGCAGGCGCGTGTTGATGTTGTCGCGCTGGGAGAGCATTTCATCGAGCTCCATCGAGCCGAGAACCGTACGAATGTTGGTCATGGTCAGGTTGATGATCGCCAGTTCCAGGTTGCTGACTTCATACGCGGCTTTCGGCGCGTCGATCACCTGAATAAAGCACACAGCATCAATCGAGACGTTGGCGTTATCTTTGGAGATGACTTCCTGAGAGGGGATATCAAGCACCTGTTCCATCATATTGATCTTACGACCAATGCGGTCCATGAACGGTACAACAAGGCTTAAACCCGGTTGCAGGGTTTTGGTGTAACGGCCAAAACGCTCTACCGTCCACTGATATCCCTGCGGGACGATTTTGACGCCTGCGCCGACGATCACCAGCGCGACAAAAATAAGAATAGGAATAAAAATGAGCATTGATGAAACCTCCTGTTGTGCTGTCCTTTACTGCCTCATTAGTCAAATTATACCCGATTTATCAAGGTGAGCTCCCCTATAATAAATTACAGGGATATACCCGTCATACTTCAAGTTGCATGTGCGTTAGCTGCGTTACTCGGCCCATCCCTGGGCCTCGCCCCTGCGGGGCCGCTGTAAGCAGCGCTCAAATTTGCTCCCGGCAGATTTGTCGCTCACCCCAGTCACATAGTTAACTATGCTCCCGGAGGTTCACTCACTTGCCGCCGTCATGCAACTCGAATTATTTTGGGTATACACTGTCTGCACGAAAGATGTAAAAAGGGATTGGTAATGGAAGAAAGCAGCATTCTGCTTCAGTTAAAAAATGTCGCGTGGCAGGCAGGGGCGACGCAGGTTCTTAATAACATCTGTTTTGATCTCCGCGCCGGAGAATTTAAGCTGATTACCGGCCAGTCCGGCTGTGGTAAAAGTACGTTACTCAAGATTGTGGCGTCGTTAATAAGTCCGACTGGTGGTGAGATTCTCTTTGAGGGCAAAGAGATAAATACCCTCAAGCCGGAAACGTATCGCCAGCAGGTCTCTTATTGCGCGCAAACGCCCGCTTTGTTTGGTGACACCGTTTACGACAATCTCATTTTCCCCTGGCAAATCCGCAACAAAAGTCCGGATCCAGATGTGTTTCTGGCCGATCTGGCCCGCTTTGAGTTACCCGAGACGATCCTCAAAAAAAATATCAATGAGCTATCCGGCGGCGAAAAGCAGCGCGTCTCGTTAATTCGTAATTTGCAGTTTCTGCCGAAAATTCTGCTGCTTGATGAAATCACCAGCGCGCTGGATGAAGCCAACAAGCGTAATGTAAACGAATTAATTCACCACTATGTTCGCGATAAGAATATTGCTGTGCTGTGGGTGACGCATGACAAAGATGAAATTGAACATGCGGATAACGTCATAACCCTTCAACCGCACGCCGGTGAAATGCAGGAAGTAAGCAATGAACGAGCATAATATTACCAATGAATCCCTGGCGTTAGCGATGATGCTGGTGGTGGTCGCGATACTGATCAGCAACAAAGAAAAGCTGGCGCTGGAAAAAGATATTCTCTGGAGCGTTTGCCGGGCAGTGGTTCAGCTTATTATCGTGGGCTACGTGCTGAAATATATTTTCGGCGTCAACCATAGCATTCTGACCTTATTGATGGTGCTGTTTATCTGCTTTAACGCGGCCTATAACGCGCAAAAACGCAGTAAATATATTGATAAAGCTTTTCTCTCGTCGTTTATTGCTATTACGGTGGGAGCGGGGCTAACGCTTTCGGTGCTGGTTCTTTCAGGCTCTATCGAGTTCACGCCGATGCAGGTCATCCCGATCTCCGGCATGATTGCAGGTAATGCGATGGTGGCCGTGGGGCTGTGTTACAACAATTTGGGGCAGCGGTTTAACAGCGAGCAGCAGCAAATTCAGGAAAAACTCAGCCTCGGCGCAACGCCGAAGGTGGCTTCTGCACCGCTTATTCGCGACAGCATTCGCGCCTCGCTTATCCCGACGATTGATTCAGCGAAGACCGTGGGGCTGGTGAGTTTACCGGGGATGATGTCAGGATTGATCTTTGCAGGTATTGACCCGGTAAAAGCGATTAAGTATCAGATTATGGTGACGTTTATGCTGCTATCAACCGCCAGCCTGTCAACCATTATCGCCTGCTACTTAACCTATCGAAAATTCTATAATTCGCGCCACCAATTAGTGGTAACGCATTTGAAGAAGACGTGATGTGATGCCGGAGGGATCGGTATTTGTCGAATTTACAGGCCCGATAAGCGCGCAGGCGCCATCGGGCAAAATCAAATGGATTAGTACAGCAGCGCGTACAGCTGGCGGCGGTACTTCGAGGCCAGCGCATCGCCCGTACCCAGTGCGGCAAGGATCTCCTGGAAGGTCTTACGTGCCTGACCATCGGCAGCCGTAAGATCTTTCTTCAGGTGGCTGAACAGTAATTCCAGTGATTCTTCGTTACGTCCGACCTGGTGTAACTGAATAGCCAACTGCGTTGCCAGTGCCGCATCCTGCGGATTGCTGGCGACCTGCTGCTGCAACTGTTGGATTTCCGGCGTATCAGCTGCCTGCTTCAGCAGTTCAATCTGCGCGATCAGCCCCTGATAGCGGGTGTCCTGATCCTGCAACGGAATGGTTTTCAGTACCGCTTCGGCTTCATCAGAACGGTTCAGGGCGATTTGTGTTTCTGCCAGCAGCAGACCGATTTCGCTGCTCTGGTTGGAGATCTGCCAGGCTTCTTTCAGCAACGGCAGTGCATCCGCGTGATTACCGGCTTCGATGAATTCGATAGCCTGGCGTGCTTTCAGCTCTTCTTCGCTCGGCAGCACTTTCTCCAGCAGCGCGCGAATAACTTCTTCCGGTTGCGGGCCCTGGAATCCATCTACCGGCTGGCCGTTCTGGAACAGATAAACCGTAGGGATCGCGCGCAGACCAAACTGGGAGGCGATCATCTGCTCGGCATCGCAGTCCAGCTTAGCGAGAATAAACTGACCGTTATACTGGGCGGCAAGGCTCTCCAGTACCGGCGTTAATTGCAGACAATGCTGGCTGCGCTCAGACCAAAAATAGAACAGGACCGGCGTGGTCATCGACTGTTCGAGGGTCTGCTGTAGGTTCGATTCGTTAATGTTAACAATATTCTGTGTGGACATGGAGTTACTCTCTTTTGTCGATTTCTTGTTACATGGGGGCTGACGCGTGAGCTTCAACTCAACCCTGTAAAATTTTGTCCATTATGCGGCCTGGTAACAGGCGTTTAAGCAGCATCACTGCCCAGGTCACCAGCGTAACCGGATAACGTAGCTTTGGTTCATCGCTCTCAAACGCATGACGCACTTTGGCGACAACCGCTTCTGGTCCCAGCGTAAAACGCGCGGCAATGCCGGGGTTTTCCACGGGAGCATCGCTCTGGGTCTGGTTGACGTTTTCGGTAAAGCGGGTACGAATGGGGCCGGGTTCAATCAGGCTGACCTTAATCCCGCTGTGGCGCAGTTCCATTCGCAGCGCGTCGGACCAGGCTTCCAGCGCATATTTGCTGGCGGCATAGGCACCGCGTCCCGGCGTTGAGATCAATCCCATCACCGATGAGGTCATCACAATGCGCCCTTCGCCGTGGGGTAACATGGCAGGTAACAGGCGCATGGTAAGCTGATGTGCGCCAAAAAAGTTGGCGGAAAACTGCTGTTCCATCTGTTCACGGCTGATGGTGGGCAGTGGACCATAGACACCGTATCCGGCGTTGTTAAAGATCCCATATAAACGATTATCGGTCAGGGCGATCACTTCATCGGCGGCACGATCCACGCTTTCGGGTGAATCCAGATCCAGCAACACGCCAGTGAATCCCATGCTGTTCATACGCGCGACATCGTCAGGTTTGCGACAGCCTGCCAGAATTTGAAAACCCTGGCGCTTTAGCTCAAGCGCACTTTCCAGGCCGATTCCGCTGGAACATCCTGTTATTAAGACCGATTTTTGCATAACTTTACCTGTCAGGATCTCCGTTGTTTTATGAGTCGTGATTTACTATATCCGTCATACTTCAAGTTGTCTGTGCGTTGGCTACGCTCGCTCCCCCCAGTCACATAGTTATCTATGCTCCTGGGAACTCTCTCACTTGCCGCCTTCATACAACTCGAATTATTTAGGATAGAAAAGGTGTGAGATGTTGCGCCATCCAGTCGGCGATAAACGGCTGGGCATCACGGTTAGGATGAATACCATCATCCTGCATCCACTGGGGTTTCAGATAAACCTCTTCCATGAAAAATGGCAGCAGAGGAACATCAAACTCTTTGGCGAGCTTTGGATAAATCGCGCTAAAGGTTTCATTATAACGGCGACCGTAGTTTGCCGGCAGACGAATTTGCATTAGCAGTGGTTCGGCATTTGCCGCTTTCACGTCCTGCAAAATTGTTCGCAGGGTTTGTTCGGTTTGCGCAGGCGCAAAGCCGCGCAGGCCGTCGTTGCCGCCAAGTTCGACCAGCACCCAGCGCGGCTGGTGCTGCTTGAGCAATGCAGGTAGACGGGCCAGACCCTGCTGCGAGGTGTCGCCGCTAATGCTGGCATTTACCACCGGCGTTTTTGTTTGCCATTTATCATTAAGTAGCGCAGGCCACGCGGCGCTGGCGGACATACGGTATCCGGCGCTCAGGCTGTCACCCAGAATTAATAACGTGTCCGCAGCGGCGGCGCGGAAAGTTAACAGGACCAGGAACAGGAAAGGCCAATGCCAGCGGAAAACATTGTTGAAGTTCATCATCTTAAGAAATCCGTCGGTCAGGGTGATCATGAGCTATCCATCCTTACCGGAGTTGAACTGGTTGTCAAACGCGCTGAGACCATTGCGTTGATTGGCGAGTCGGGATCGGGGAAATCCACGCTGCTGGCGATCCTTGCCGGGCTGGACGATGGCACCAGCGGTGAAGTCAGCCTGGTGGGGCAGGCGCTGCACACCATGGACGAAGAAGCCCGGGCGCAGCTGCGGGCGCGGCACGTGGGTTTTGTCTTCCAGTCATTCATGTTAATTCCGACCCTCAACGCGCTGGAAAACGTCGAACTACCCGCGTTGTTGCGCGGCGAAAACAGCGGAAAAAGTCGTGACGGGGCAAAAACGCTGCTGGAGCAACTGGGGTTGGGAAAACGTCTTGATCATCTTCCGGCCCAGCTTTCCGGCGGGGAGCAGCAGCGCGTGGCGTTGGCGAGGGCCTTTAACGGTCGCCCTGACGTGCTGTTTGCCGATGAACCAACGGGCAATCTGGACCGTCAGACCGGAGACAAAATCGCCGACCTGCTGTTTTCTCTGAACCGGGAACACGGTACCACCTTGATTCTGGTGACCCATGACCCGCAGCTGGCGGCGCGTTGCGATCGGCGTTTACGCCTGGTGAACGGACAGTTGCAGGAGGTGGCATGATTGCACGCTGGTTCTGGCGCGAATGGCGCTCGCCTTCATTACTGATTGTCTGGCTGGCGCTGAGCCTGGCGGTAGCTTGTGTGCTGGCGCTGGGCAATATCAGCGATCGTATGGAAAAAGGGCTGAGCCAGCAAAGCCGTGAGTTTATGGCGGGCGATCGGTCGCTACAAAGTTCGCGTACCGTGCCGAAAGCGTGGATTGACGAGGCGCGACAGCGTGGTCTGAAGGTGGGAGAACAGCTGACCTTTGCTACCATGACTTTTGCCCGCGATACGCCGCAACTGGCGAACGTCAAAGCGGTGGATGATGTGTATCCGATGTACGGCACGTTGCAGACCAATCCGCCGGGACTGAAACCGCAGCCGGGCTCGGTGCTGCTGGCCCCACGTCTGATGGCGCTACTCAACTTAAAAGTCGGTGATTCCATCGACGTTGGCGATGCCACGCTGCGTATTGCCGGGGAGGTGGTGCAGGAGCCGGACTCTGGTTTTAATCCATTCCAGATAGCGCCGCGCCTGATGATGAATATGGCGGATGTCGAAAAAACGGCGGCGGTCCAGCCGGGAAGCCGCGTGACCTGGCGCTATAAATTTGGCGGCACGCCGTCGCAACTGGCAGCCTATGAAAAATGGTTACTGCCGCAGTTAAAGCCTGAACAACGCTGGTATGGGCTGGAGCAGGATGAAGGCGCGCTGGGGAAATCACTGGAGCGTTCGCAACAGTTCTTGCTGCTGTCGGCGCTGTTAACGCTGTTGCTGGCAGTCGCCGCGGTTGCCGTGGCGATGAGCCATTATTGCCGCAGCCGTTACGATCTGGTGGCTATTCTGAAAACCCTCGGCGCGGGCAGAGCGCAGTTGCGCAGGCTGATTGTTGGTCAATGGTTGATGGTGCTGGCGCTGTCTGGCGTGACCGGCGGACTATTCGGGCTGTTATTTGAGCGCGTGCTGGTGCTGCTGCTCAAGCCGGTTCTGCCCGGAGAACTACCGCCTGCCAGCCCCTGGCCGTGGCTATGGGCACTAGGCACCATGACGGTGATTTCGCTCTTGGTGGGGTTACGCCCTTACCGCCTACTGCTGGCGACGCAGCCGCTGCGGGTGCTACGCCGTGACGTGGTGGCAAACGTCTGGCCGCTGAAGTTTTATTTGCCGGTGGTCGTGATAGTCGTGATTGCACTGCTTGCCGGACTGATGGGTGGAAGTCCGCTGCTGTGGGCGGTACTGGCTGGCGCGGTGGTACTGGCGCTGTTGTGTGGGGTGCTCGGCTGGATGCTGCTCAACGTGCTGCGTGGCCTGACGCTCTCCTCACTGCCGCTGCGTTTGGCGGTCAGTCGACTGCTGCGCCAGCCGTGGTCAACGCTCAGCCAGCTGTCGGCATTTTCGCTTTCCTTTATGCTGCTGGCGTTGTTACTGGTGCTGCGCGGCGATCTGCTCGACCGCTGGCAGCAGCAAATGCCGCCGGAAAGTCCGAACTATTTTCTGATCAACATTGCCACCGAGCAGGTGGTTCCGCTGAAGGCTTTCCTGTCCGAGCATCAGGTGATCCCGGAATCGTTCTATCCGATTGTGCGGGCGCGTCTGACGGCGATCAATGAGAAGCCGACCGAAGGCAATCAGGATGAGGCGCTGAACCGCGAGCTTAATCTTACCTGGCAGGATACCCGACCGGATCATAACCCGATAACCGCCGGAAGCTGGCCGCCAAAAGCGGGCGAAGTGTCGATGGAAGAGGGGTTAGCGAAACGGCTGAACGTCAAACTCGGCGATCGAGTGACCTTTATGGGCGACACCCAGGATTTCAGCGCCACGGTCAGCAGTCTGCGCAAAGTGGACTGGGAAAGCCTGCGGCCCAACTTCTTCTTTATCTTCCCCTCCGGCGCGCTGGATGCTCAGCCGCAAAGCTGGTTAACCAGCTTTCGCTGGGAGAACAGCAACGGCATGCTAACGCAGCTTAACCGCGAATTCCCGACCATCAGCCTGCTGGATATTGGCGCCATCCTCAAACAGGTGAGCCAGGTGCTGGATCAGGTGAGCCGCGCACTGGAGGTGATGGTGGTACTGGTCACCGCCTGTGGCATGCTGCTGCTATTGGCGCAGGTCCAGGTCGGGATGCGTCAGCGTCATCAGGAGTTGGTGGTCTGGCGCACGCTGGGCGCGGGTAAGAAGCTGCTGCGTACCACGCTGTGGTGCGAGTTCGCCATGCTCGGGATGGTTGCCGGACTGGTGGCAGCCATCGGCGCAGAAACGGCGCTGGCGGTACTGCAAACCAGAGTGTTTGATTTCCCGTGGGAACCAGACTGGCGACTGTGGGTAGTATTACCATTTAGTGGAGCATTGCTGCTCTCTTTATGCGGCGGATGGCTCGGTTCACGTCTGCTAAAAGGTAAAGCGCTATTCCGTCAGTTCAGTAGTTAATTCATATTCGTGATGATTACGCACCGGTTTTTAAATCGGTGCGTCTTTTTTTCTATGTAGCACAAAATGATAACTCCTTGATATTTAACAGCACAGAACAATAAAAACCCAACAACACGAGAGTATTAATAAACGTTAATATTTGTGTGCTGAATAATTGGCAGGCTATCTATCAAGGTATAAATAATGACTATAAAAAAAACAGCGCTGGCGGTATCGATCGGCGCAGCAGTGGCATTAACGACTTTCGCTTCACAGGCGGAAATCACGGTCCTGAAACAAGATCCGCAGGCGGGCAACCCGCTGAGCCGTCTTAACTTCACCGTCGGCGGCAGTATTCGTCCGCAGTTCCAGAATATGGCCGGTGACGATGGTAAGAATGGCTACAAACGTAATGGCTTCGATGGCGGTACACGTTTCCGCTTCGCCGCTGACTACTATCTGTTTGATGATATCAGTTGGGTGAGCTACTACGAGCTGGGCGTTAACTTCCCGGCGATGTTCAACTGGGATAACCACTACGCTGACGGTGCCAACGATACCACGCGTCGTATGTTGTACACCGGTCTGAAGAGTGCAACCTGGGGTACGCTGACCTTCGGTCAACAGAACAGCATTTACTATGATGTAGTCGGTGCGAAAACGGATATCTGGGACTATGACATGATCGGTCAGGCGCCAGGTAACGGTATTAATGGCGACTATGATGGTTCCTATCGTACGCGTAAATCACTGAAGTATAAGAATACCGTTGGTGATGTGGATCTCTACGCCTCTTATCTGTTCAGTGATGATTACAACCCGAACAACGGTCTGCGCTACAAGCGTAAAGGCGGCGGCTCGCTGGGTGTGGATTATCACATTACCGATGACCTGACCTGGGGTACGGCGTGGAACTACACCCGCGCGGAAATGCGTGGTAACACCAGCAAAACCTACGATCAAAACATCGTCGGTACTGCGCTGAGCTGGAAACCGGACAACTGGACCTTCTCGCTGGGCGGCGGTTGGTATCAAAACTTCATGACCACCAAAAAAGTCTCTGTTAACGACTACTTTGCCGGTGATGCGTGGGGTCTGGAATACTTCGCGGGTTACACCTTCCCGGTGGGTCAGTATGCGCTGAAATCCGTTCAGCCTTACTTTATGGGCGACCGTATTGAGTACGTGAATGGCCGTAACTACCTGCGTACCGACAACGGCGTGGGTATCAGCTTCCAGCTGGATTACGGTTTCCGTGTTGATTACGAACACGTATTCACTTCCAGCACCGACAATCTGGGTGATATGAACCTGGTTCGTCTGCGTTACGATTTCTAATCGACGCCTGCCGCCCGATACGCTTGCGCTTATCGGGCCTAAGAGAGCTGTTGTAGGCCGGATTAGGCACTTGTGCCGACATCCGGCTTTTTCATGCCTTCTTTCATTTAAAAACATACTCTGCAACATCATGAAATAATTTCAAGGACAGCAGGTTGTGATCTGTGTCATGTTAACAATCAGCCTGTTAACGGGCCAACAAGAACAACGCCGCAAGAACGGCGTGAGATATGACACCACAACGTTAAAATGGAGAGAATATGGGATTGCGTCAGAGTTTACGCGTCGCGACCGGGGCGCTGTTACTGGCCTGTGGATTACAGTTTGCTCATGCGAACAGTGATCCGCACACCATCGTGTTTGGCGTCGCGCCTGGGCCATACGGAGATATGGTGAAACAGGCCATTGCCCCTACGCTGAAAGAGAAAGGCTATAAGGTCGTAGTGCGCGAATTCAGCGACTACGTGCAACCGAACATGGCGCTCTCCAACGGTAGCATTGATGCTAACCTGTTCCAGCACTCGCTCTATTTTGACAAATTCACCGCCGATAAAGGACTTAAGCTGAGTAAGCTGATTGTGGTCCCGACGGCCGGGATGGGTTTTTACTCACATAAAATCAAAAGCCTGGATGAGTTGAAAAAAGGGGATGTGATCACGCTTTCCAACGATCCCACCAACCTGGCTCGCGGTCTGCGTTTCCTGCAGTCTATTGGCCTTATCACCATCAAAGACAATATTGATCCAACTAAAGCCTCCGAGCGCGATATCGCCAGCAACCCGAAAGGGCTGGTGTTTAAACCGCTGGAAGCGGCACAGCTGCCACGTACGCTGGACGGTGTGACCGGTGCGCTGGTCAACGGTAACTTTGCCGTGGCGGCAAAAATGGATCTCGCCAGCGCCATTAAGCAGGAACACCTGGACGAAAATCTGAAAAATATCATCGCGGTACGCACTGAAGATGCAGATAAACCGTTCGCCAAAGATATTGTTGAGGCGGTGAAATCTCCGGCGTATCGCGCGGTGATCGACGATCCGCAAAATATCTACAGCGCCTTCCAGAAACCGGAATGGATGTCGGCAGCCCAATAATCGCTGCGCACAAGGGTTAACAGGGGCAGCGACGACTGCCCTTTTCGCATTTCTGAGGTGGCTATGATTGAGATAGAGAAAGTTTGCGTGGATTTTAGCGCAGGCCGTGGACCATCAACCCGGGCGGTTGATGACGTCAGCTTGCGCATCGGCGCAGGTGAGATATTTGGCATTGTCGGGACCAGCGGCGCGGGGAAAAGTACGCTGCTGCGTACCCTGAACGCCTTAACGCGTCCGAGCCAGGGAAGCGTGAAGGTGAACGGCGTAGAAATTTCTGCGCTTGAAGGGGGGCATCTACGTAAAGCCCGTCAGCGTATCGGGATGATTTTTCAACATTTTAACCTGATGCATACCCGTACCGTGGCGCAAAACGTCGCCTTTAGCCTGAAGGCTGCCGGATGGGAGCGCAGTAAAATTGGCCCGCGCGTGAGCGAAATCCTGGCGCTGGTGGGGCTGTCAGACAAGGCGAACCGCTTTCCGGTTCAGCTAAGCGGTGGGCAAAAGCAGCGTGTGGGTATTGCCCGCGCGATTGCCAATCACCCGGATGTGCTGTTGTGTGATGAACCTACCTCGGCGCTGGACCTCGAAACCTCAGCCACGATTCTGGCGTTGCTTAAGCAGATCAACCAACAGTTGGGGATCACGATCGTGCTGATCACTCACGAGATGAACGTGATCAAATCGATTTGCGATCGCGTGGCGGTGATGTCCGGCGGCAAGGTGGTGGAATCCGGTGAGGTGTTTGACGTTTTTGCTCACCCGCAGCATGCGTTCACACAGCAGCTGGTGTCACATACCCTCAATTTGACGCTGCCCGAGCGTCTGCGCCAGCATCTGCCTGGCCAGTTGCTAAAAATTCTGTTCATCGGCGATTCGGCGGAACAGCCGGTGTTGTCAGAAGTGGCGATTAAATTTGGCGTGGCGGTGAACATTCTGCACGGCAAAATTGAGTATATCGGCGAACGTGCGCTGGGGATTCTGGTGGTGCAACTGACCGCGCCGCATAACCCTTCTGCGGTGGATGTCGCCGTGGAACATATTCGTCAACGTACTGCACAGGTGGAGGTGATTCGTGGATGATTTATTGCCGGATTTGACGCTGGCGTTTAATGAAACTTTCCAGATGCTGAGCATCTCTACGGTGCTGGCAATTATTGGCGGACTGCCGCTCGGTTTTCTTATTTTCGTCACCGATCGGCATTTATTCTGGCAAAACCGTTTTGTGTATCTGCTCAGCTCCGTGCTGGTGAATATCATTCGTTCGGTGCCGTTTGTGATCCTGCTGGTTCTGCTGTTGCCGCTAACCCAGTTTTTGCTCGGGAATACCATTGGCCCGATTGCGGCGTCGGTACCGCTCTCAGTGGCGGCAATCGCTTTCTATGCCCGTCTGGTTGATAGCGCGTTACGTGAAGTCGATAAAGGGATTATTGAAGCGGCGGAAGCGTTTGGCGCCAGCCCGATGCGCATCATCTGCACCGTTCTGTTACCGGAGGCGAGCGCGGGTCTGCTGCGAGGGTTGACGATAACACTGGTGAGTCTGATCGGTTACTCCGCGATGGCCGGTATCGTTGGCGGCGGTGGCGTCGGCGACCTGGCGATTCGCTTTGGTTATTACCGCTACGAAACCCAGGTCATGATCGTCACCGTAGTGGCGCTGATTATTCTGGTGCAGGTCGTTCAGGTGTTGGGCGACTGGCTGGCAAAACGCGCAGATAAGCGCGACAGACACTGATCACTGTGCGTTAAGCCAGTCAGACACATCCTGCCATGTGCCGCGAAAGACGATTTTCGCGGCTTTCTTTTCCAACTGATAGCAATACATCGGGTCGTAATACTCGTTGAGCAACGGCACCAGCCAGCCCATATGGGCGTCGGTGCTGCCCGTCGCCTGCTGTTCGCGCAGAGCGACGTCGAGCAGGGTGGTCAGCTCGGCAAAACGTTGTAAACCCAGACGACGGCGGATAGCAAACAGACCGTGGTGCAGATATTCGCTGTACTCCTGCCAGCCCTGGCTCTCACCATAAGCGTGGGTAAAATCGTGGTGCATCTTCACGAAATACTCTTCACGCAGTCGCTCCAGACGACGCTCAAAAGGATCGTTCACCACCGCAATTGATGCCTGGGTCATGCGCTCGCGCAGGCATTCGGGCAGATGATTAGCCCCGATCATGCGGCCTTCATCTTCCAGTACCCACAGACGTAAATCCTGACGGCTATCGGTTTTGAGCATTTCAACCGCCAGCAGGTTTTCAAAACTCGCCTGACTCAATTGAGGTTCAACGGTGCGACCAAACGAGGAGCCGCGATGGTGCGCCAGACCTTCGAGATCCACACCGTTTGGCTGCTGTTGCACCAGTTGGGTTTTGCCGTTCCCGGTACAGCCGCCAATTAAGACGATCGGCTTTTGCACTAATTCTTCAGTCAGCTGTATCACTGCCTGGCGCAGGGCTTTGTAACCGCCTTTAATCAGCGGATAGTCAATGCCGGACTCGTGCAGCCACTGCTGCACAATATGCGAACGCTGACCGCCACGCGCGCAGCATAAATAGCCCGCAGGATTTTGACGACAGGCATCCAGCCAGGCATGCATACGCTGTTGGCGGGTTTCACCCGAGACCAGTTGATGGCCGAGCGCGAGGGCGGCTTCGGGTCCCTGACGTTTATAACAGGTCCCAACGGCGGCACGTTCGTCATCGTTCATTAAGGGAAGGTTGATTGCGCCCGGCATTGCGCCTTGCTGAAATTCGACGGGGGCGCGTACATCGATTAAAGGCGTACCGGCGAGCAAAATTGCGCGGTAGTCTTGTGTTGTTTGTGTGTCTTGCATAGTAAAAAACGAAACCTCAAATCATCCTGCGTACTATTTTACGCGCCAAATGAGAGGATGACTTGATTTTCAATCGCGTGCATTGTTGAAAATTGCTAAAAATCCGGCAATTTCCGGTTTTCGCTGGGTAAACAGCGCCACTATATCGTCAACGGCTTTACCCGCGCCAAACTTATGCCATGCGAGGCTTAAGGGAGAGGGGGGACGCATGGTCGGGATGATGCTACTAACCAGTTGCCCGCTATCCAGCAGCGGCTGGCAGAGCGGCTGCGGAACGAAGCCGATACCCACCCCTGCAAGATGCGCCGCAAGCTTGGTTTCCATGTCGGGGACGATTATCTCTTTTTGACCTGGAAGACGCCATGCGACCCGTTTGGTCAGGGTCCGCGCGCTATCCTCAATGTTAATTGCCGGAAAACGGCGCAGTTGCGCTTCCGTTAATGGACCGCTGATGTTTGCCAGCGGATGATCTGCCGACATGACAAATCGCCACTGAACAGAACCCAAAGGATCGAGGGTAAAGGTGTTTGCCATTGGTTCAGTGCCGGTGACGCCGATAGCCAGTGAAAATCCTTCGTACAACAGAGAATCCCACACGCCCATATAAATCTGCCGGGAAAAGTGAAACTGAGTAAAGGGGTAGCGTGCGTTAAGCCAGGATAACAGGCGAGCGACGGCTTCAGGGCTGTACAGCAGGTTGTTGACCACAATATTCACCTGGCGCTCTACGCCGTCGTTCACTTGTTGCAACTCGCTGGGCATGCTGTCCAGCCATGCGAGCCAGTCTTTTGCCTGAGAAAGGAGATGAGAACCGGCGGCGGTTAACGTCACGCTTCGGGTGGTGCGAAAGAACAGCGCGACGCCGGTATTTTCTTCCAGAAGCTTAATACGGTAGCTGATGGTGGCCGTGGTTTTACACAAGCGATCCGCCGCCCTGGAGAAACTTCCCGTTTCGGCGACGCCGATAAAGGTACGCAGTGTTTCCGGGTCAAACATCGTCAGCTACTCCCTTAATGATCTTCTCTAAGCCTGATTTCTTGTTCTCTGATTTATAAGTATTTTTGCATAATGGCCTTGTTTAAATTGTGGTCTAAATCTAGTTTTGGAAAAATTTTCCAATTTTTGTGTTGATGTTAAATCACGAAGGTTTTAGATTGCATGGTATTGAAACCGCCACGTGTTCTGACTGCGGTTCAGCGGAATTCAGTTACGAGGAAATGATGATGAAACTTGAGGTATTACCGTTAAATCAGCACACGTTCAGTGCCTATGGCGATGTCATAGAAACTGATAAACGTGATTTTTTTCATATCAATGATGGGCTCGTTGAGCGTTATCACGACCTGGCTAATGTGGAAGTCCTGGAACAGGATCGTACGCTCATCAGTATTAACCGCGCGCAACCGGCGGCTATGCCGATTGTTGTGCATGAACTGGAGCGCCACCCGCTAGGCACCCAGGCATTTATGCCTATGAATGGCGAAGCGTTTGTGGTGATTGTCGCGCTCGGCGAGGACAAACCCGATCTTTCCACCTTAAAAGCTTTTATCACCAATGGCCAACAGGGTGTGAATTACCACCGAAACGTCTGGCATCATCCGCTGTTTGCCTGGCAAACCGTGACTAATTTTCTGACCGTCGATCGCGGTGGTAGCGATAATTGCGATGTTGAAAGTATCCCGGCACATGAACTCTGTTTTGCGTGACGCTATCGGCCTTCTTGCTTAATATGAGCATATTGTTCATTGTTTATGCTCATATTTTGGGCCGGAGTAAATGTAGTGGAGACGGAAGTAAGACGGCGTGGCAGGCCTGGACAGGCGGAGCCGGTCGCGCAAAAGGGCGCTCAGGCGCTTGAGAGAGGCATTGCAATTTTGCAGTATCTCGAAAGAAGTGGAGGCAGTTCTTCAGTAAGCGATATTTCCGGCAGTCTGGATTTGCCGCTCTCCACGACTTTTCGCCTGTTAAAGGTTTTACAGGCTGCTGATTTTGTTTATCAGGACAGCCAGTTAGGCTGGTGGCATATTGGGTTAGGCGTATTCAACGTAGGATCCGCGTATATTCATAATCGCGATGTTCTGTCGGTAGCCGGACCGTTTATGCACCGATTAATGCTGCTGTCAGGCGAAACGGTTAATGTCGCGATTCGCAATGGCACCGAAGCGGTGTTGATTGGTCAGAAGGAGTGCAAATCAATGGTCAGAATGTGCGCACCTTTGGGCAGTCGTATGCCGCTACATGCTTCTGGTGCGGGAAAAGCACTGCTTTATCCGTTGATGGAAGAAGAGCTAATGGACATCGTCGTGAAAACGGGTTTGCAGCAATTTACGCCGACCACGTTGGTAGACTTTCCGACTCTGCTGCGCAATTTGGAATTGGCGCGTGAGAACGGCTATATCGTCGATCACGAAGAGCATGTTATTGGATTGAATTGCATCGCTTCTGCTATCTATGACGATGCAGGCAGTGTCGTCGCTGCCATCTCTATTTCGGGGCCCGCATCCAGACTGACGGAAGATCGTTTTATCAGTCAGGGGGAGCTGGTACGGGATACTGCACGAGATATCAGTACGGCGCTTGGTTTAAAAGCACCCGTAGCGTAAGTCGCAGCCCGCTCAGAGGAGCGGGACTTTTTTGGATCTTTTCAAAGTTGGAAAATTTTTCCAATAAATAGAGGTAGAAAGAAAATGGCAAAAATGAGAGCCGTTGACGCGGCAATGTATGTGCTGGAAAAAGAAGGCATCACCACCGCATTTGGGGTTCCAGGAGCGGCAATTAACCCGTTCTACTCCGCGATGCGTAAGCACGGAGGTATCCGTCACATTCTGGCTCGTCATGTTGAAGGTGCTTCCCATATGGCGGAAGGCTATACGCGTGCAACGGCAGGAAATATTGGTGTCTGCCTTGGCACTTCCGGCCCGGCAGGTACTGACATGATCACCGCGCTGTATTCCGCTTCTGCCGATTCTATTCCTATTTTATGCATCACAGGCCAGGCGCCTCGTGCCCGCCTGCATAAGGAAGATTTTCAGGCTGTTGATATTGAGTCTATTGCCAAACCGGTTAGGGAAGGTGCGAATAAGCAGGTCATTTCTTCCCAAGCTGACTCGCTGATTAAAATTTCGCGGATCTGGGCCGATTT
>NZ_JAOWHW010000017.1:0-58983 GCF_030332425.1 Citrobacter sp. Cpo142 | reverse complement strand
CGGCCCAGATCCGCGAAATTTTAATCAGCGAGTCAGCTTGGGAAGAAATGACCTGCTTATTCGCACCTTCCCTAAATATGAGCCCAATGAAGCCACTGAGAATATGGTTGAGCAAAAATCATAAACTACTAAATAGCTAAATCTTAGCTATCACCAGGGTAAATTAAATATATCCATTAGATATACATAAACATTCTTCGCTTTTGCGTTGCTTACACTATTTTCAGAGACTTTCCAGGAGTCAACAATGTCTTTATTTGATGATATTGTCACAAGGGATGTTAATTGTCGCAAATACGGGCAATTACAACAGATGTACGGTACCACCGATGTATTACCGCTGTGGATTGCAGATATGGATTTTGCGACACCAGAGCCAATCATGAGCACGCTGCGTTCGGTGGTATCGCAGCCTGTGCAAGGCTATAACCTGGATTATCCACAATGGAAAGAATCTGTTATTCATTGGTATGCACAACAGTATGATGCCGATATCAAGGCACACTGGTTACATTTTATTCCCGGTGTTATAAAAACTATCGTACTCTCTTTAATGGCGCTTACCCGTCCAGGCGATAATATTTTAACCTGTACGCCAATCTATGATCCCTATCCTAATCTGGTAAACACCAGCGGCAGGAATTTGATTCAGACGCGCCTCATTGAGAAAAACGGGCACTATGAATTTGACTGGCATGATTTCAGCGAGAAACTCAAGCAGTGCAAAATGTTTTTGTTCCCTTCACCGCATAACCCCGGCGGTATGGTGTGGTCGCGGGAAACGCTGGAAAAAGTAAGCCACTATTGCCAGCAGGCTGGCGTCATCATTCTGTCTGATGAAGTGCATAGTGATTTAACCCTGCCAGGAAAGCGCCATTTGCCGTTTTTTACTGTTGATGAAGCGCCAGATAGTCGGTCAATCGTACTTACTTCCATCAGCAAGACCTTCAATACGGCGGCGATCCAGGGCGGAATCGCCATTATTAAGAATGATGAATTACGCCATCAGTTCTACCACTTTCTGGATAACTGCTACCTTGCAGAGACGCATTCATTGCAGCAGGCGGCCATTTACAGCGCCTTTACCCATTGCGCCGACTGGCACCAGAAATTATTGGCCTATCTGGCCGACAATGTAGTGTTTGTAAAAAGTGAAATCGAAAAGTACTGTCCCTTGATTTCCATTGTGTATGGCGGCGCGTCGTATCTTCTGTTTCTGAATGCGGAAAAAATGGATCTCAGCGATGAGCAGCTAAGCGCTTTTTTTGTGCATGACGCCAGGCTTGGCCTGTCACCTGGGGCGCAATATGGTCCCGGTGGAGAGGGGCACATGAGACTCAACGTTGGCTGCCCACGCCCGGTACTGGTAGAAGCGATGAACCGGCTAAAAGCGGCATACCAGAAATGGCAAAACGCATAGCGTACATCACACGATTTGCCCTGCCACGGTGGGGCAAAATTATCCAAAGATGTTGCTGAACTGCTATAAAGTCTTTCCCTTCTGTCGGCTGGTGTTAAACTGGAAAGTGTGATCTTCATCATAACCTGCTTAAACAGAGACAAGAGACACTGCTATGCAACATATCATCGAGGGCTTCCTCAACTTCCAAAAAGAGATTTTCCCTCAACGCAAGGAACTCTTCCGCAGCCTGGCATCCAGCCAGAATCCTAAGGCACTTTTCATCTCCTGTTCCGATAGCCGCCTGGTACCAGAACTCGTTACTCAGCAAGATCCAGGACAGCTTTTCGTTATCCGCAACGCCGGTAATATCGTACCGTCATTTGGTCCGGAACCGGGTGGTGTATCCGCAACCATCGAATACGCGGTTGTCGCACTTGGCGTAACGGATATCGTCATCTGCGGTCACTCCAATTGTGGCGCGATGAAAGCCATTGCCGATAGCCAGCCCCTGGATCCGATGCCCGCTGTCGCTCACTGGCTGCACTATGCCGATGCCGCGAAAGCCGTGGTCGATAAAAAAACCTGGGATAACCCAATCGATAAAGTTAATGCCATGGTGGAAGAGAACGTTATCGCACAGCTTAACAACATTAAAACGCATCCTTGTGTCGCGGTTGGGCTGCGCAATAATGCGCTTCGTCTGCACGGTTGGGTGTATGACATCGAAAGCGGTGAAATCCGTACCCTGGATAAAAACAGCAAAACCTACGTTTCCCTTGCAGATAACCCGCAGGTGCATTTCGAGTAATTCCCCCACTGGAGCAAGGATGCTCTGGACATCTCCTCTCCCTATTTCTGTTAGTGGACAAAAAACGGGCTTGCGACTAGTTTTAAAGTAGGCACTGGTGTTCCACATCGGTTTTCGCACATTTATACAACATTGCGACAGGCTCATTCACTGAGTCGCAAACAGCTGTTCATACATGGTGCTGGCGATAAAAAGGATCAGGTGCAAATGCAAACAAAAATAAAAAGAATAATGGATAAGTTATTTTATCATGAGTCGTGGGACATCATGCTTATTAAGGATAATGGTACACACTCATTCCCCGACAACACTCTGGAGATATTAAGCAAATCCACTGCGCAGCAGTTAAAAAAGAAATATACATTTCAGGCCGATCCTTTTCTGATTGAAAAAGATGATAAACTGTATGTTTTCTATGAAGCTCTTAGCTTTCGCAACTCAAAAGGCACGCTACGATGTCGCGTTCTTGACCGTGAACTGGTCGAACTTGAAGATATTAGGCTTGAAGGCTTTGACGACTTACAGTGTCATTTGTCATTCCCTTATCTGATACATATCAACGATCAACTGTTCATGATCCCCGAGTCTTCAGAAAGAAAAGAGGTAATACTGTTTCAGTCAATTGAGTTCCCTGCACGCTGGAAGCAAGTTAAAGTTTTAATCTCTGATACCCAATTAACCGACAACGTATTTATCTCAATTAATGAAACCTGTTATCTGTTGTCCACCACGATGGATAACGAAATAATTATTCATTCAGCAGATCATATTTATGGACAATGGCAGCGGATTACCCCCTCATTGAAGGTGAGCAATCCCCATCATCGAGGTGCAGGTGCCTCCTATCAGGTCGAAAATAAAATGTACTTCCTTACACAGGAGTGCACGCCTGAAACTTATGGAAAATCAATCTATATCAAAGAATTAGTGACACTAAACGACACTAATTTTGCTGAAACTCTGATCGAACAAATCAATTCGTCGATCAACCACAGTGACGGCGTCCACACGCTGAACTTCTCAAATAACTATATTGTTTATGATACAAAAATAAACAAATTCAGCTTTTTATCTATACTTAAAAAAATTTCTTATAAATGCATGGTGAGGTATCGCAATTATTACCTTACCAAACGTTACCAATAACGCGTTCTCTATGGTACTGGCGTGAATCAATCCCCGTTTATCTGGAGTCTGTATGGCAATTCTTGTCACTGGTGGTGCAGGTTATATTGGTTCACATACTGTGTTAACGCTACTGGAAAGAGGCGATGATGTCGTAGTCATCGATAATCTGGCGAACGCCAGCAGAATCTCGCTGGACAGGGTCGCGGAACTCACCGGAAGAGAGCCCATTGTCTATATCGCCGATGTTCTCGACAGGCAGGCATTAAAAAACATTTTCGCCGACCATAACATCACCGATGTCATTCATTTTGCGGGACTCAAATCAGTTTCAGAGTCGATAAAAGAGCCCCTCGCCTACTATGAAAACAACGTTACCGGAACGCTGGTTTTACTGGATGAGATGCTGGCCGCTGGCGTTAATCGTTTCATTTTTAGCTCATCTGCCACGGTATATGGTAATCCAGAAAGCGTACCGCTGAGCGAGCAATCACGCACGGGTGGTACCACGAATCCGTACGGCACGTCTAAGTTGATGGTCGAACAAATTCTGGCCGATTTCTCACGTGCACAACCCGATTTTCGCATTACCTGTCTGCGCTATTTCAACCCGGTTGGCGCCCATCCATCAGGTCGGATTGGTGAAGATCCTAACGGTATCCCTAATAACCTGGTTCCGTATATCTCCCAGGTCGCGATTGGTAAGCTGGAAACCGTGTCTGTGTACGGTAATGATTATCCAACCCCTGATGGTACCGGTGTGCGTGATTATATTCACGTCATGGATCTGGCGACCGGTCATTTAGCCGCGCTGGATTGCCAGAACAAAGGCGCGGCTTACAAAGTGATTAATCTCGGTACCGGTGTCGGTTATTCCGTAATTAATCTGATTGAGGCGTTTGAAAAAGCGGCGCAGACAAAAATAAACTATCAGTTTGTCGCCAGAAGACCCGGAGATATTGCCGAATGTTGGTCTGACCCATCGCTGGCATACAAAGAGCTAGGTTGGAAGGCCATCTACAACCTTGATGAAATGATGCGTGACACCTGGAACTGGCAAAAAAATAACCCGAATGGGTATCGAATTTAATGTTCTCAGCAGCGAGCCTGACCGTCAGGCTCGCTGCTGTGTCTGACTAGCGTACCGTTATTGTTGACACCCGGTACCAGCCACTGCTCTGCTTCCCTTCATTGGCAAAGTTAATTCTCGCCACACCCGACTTATCCAGCATCGCAACCTCAATCGCGTATTGTCCTTTCGCCAGTCGGCCTGGCATAGATAACGCATAACTGACCTGATACTTACCGGGGAGCCAGCGGCGAATATCCTCCGAGGAATTCCCCTGTGCCACCACCTTATTGGCGCTGTCTACGACCCGGAATGCCAGCATGTAAGGCAGATAAATCGGTGCGATACCCTCATTGTACCAGGTACTGTTTAATGTCAGCGTTTGTCCGCTGTCCCACACGGACTCATGACTCAGGGACGCAAGGCGAAATCGATAGCCCAATTTGGTCAGCGCATCGTCGACAATCGGTCGATAGTCGCTGGGTATCGTTCTCGATTTCAGGTTAATGGTACTGGCGTGCTGCTTGACCGCCCAGTCAAAAATCCCCTGCACTTCAGCACGTGTATAGTGAAAGGTGTTCTTCCAGTCCTGCATATACGAGCAGATCTCCAGACTCACCGGCGCACGTTTCCAGGCGTCGTTGAACCCTGAATAACTCTGCTGCGCAGCCAGCAATCGCTGGGGGTAATCATCAGCCATATGGTTCCAGGTGTCCGAAAATACGCGCAGGTCCCCCCAACAGTCCGCACGCCACCCAGCCCCACGCGCCACGGCATTCGCCAGACTTTGACCGCCGCTTATCAGCATGGTTTTTGGTGTCACCGGAAAAGCAGAAAAGTGCATCGCGACGTAGCGATCCAGTTGCGCCGTGGTGTATCGCTCCAGTAATGGCTTCAGGTTCGGGAAGTTGCTGTTATGCCATTCTCCCCACGATCCCACCATGCCAATATCAACAAACGCGAGATTCTCATTACCATCGTAGCGCTTACCAAATGCGTTCAACAGACGCTGACTGTATTGAATAAACAGAGGATCGTCTAAATCCGGGGCAAATGTCTTTTTATCCGGCGTCCAGGTTCCTTTCACGCCTTTTTTAATCAGCCAGTCAGGAATTTGCGAACCGCTTTCCGGCTCTGCCAGAGCCATAAAGCGTAGCCCGACATTCATCGCAGGGCGATGTGCCACCGCGTATTTAAAGGCATCATCCACCAACGCAAAATTGTACTGGCCTTCGACTGGCTCCAGATCCCGCCAGTAAAAACGCTCGTATTCAAATCCGGTATTGGGATAGTCCGCCAGCCCCAGCGTTTCACCGTATCCCTGATGAAAACTTGCCACGCCAATCCCCGGATTGGTTAACGGGCCCGTCAATGCTTTGGGGGTAACGGTCGTCAATGCGGCCATAACCGTCAGCGGGAAAAACATGCACAACAACGCACAACCCCATTTACGCTTCATCGCAAAGACGTCCTCCACCAATTTGTTAACGCTAGCGGTCTTTCAGACTTAACCACCAGTCCCAGATACCTACGTGAAAATTTTGGAACACATCAATACCTAACGCGGATTTGATCATATACAGCGTCAGCAATATGCAGCAGGTGACGAATAGCACGGCAATCAGCAGCAAAAAAGTGAGCAACATTCTCGACAGGGTTGATTCCTGGCGATGCTGGCGGCGTAAATCTCTGCCAAACAAAAAAACCAGATAATAACGCTTGCTGAAAAAAGGAAAGCTTCTGCGAATATCGATCTGATGCCGCGAAGTCAGGGTTGTAGCAAGGAGCGCTTTTTCCACCCCTTCTTTTTGTTCAGGGGTCAATTCCTCCGCTATCCGCTCATCAAGGTGAGCGTAAAACCGTTCGATGGCAGGAGGACGATTTTGAGGACTGGTCAAAATTAACCTATATCTTTATCAATGGAGTGGTAGACGTTAACCGTCTTTTTGGCGATTTCATGCCAATTGTAGTTTTGCAAATATACACCATAGTCCACGCTATTTGCTGTTGCCCCTTGGCCTAATTTTTCAGCCAGACCGGTTACATCTCCCACCTTAAAATAGGCCTCGGCGGGCAGTTGAACTTCAAGGTTAGCCGGAATATCACTGACGACGGCCGGAAGAGAAAATGACATTGCCTCCAGCAGCGCAATGGGCAATCCTTCATGGTATGAGGGCATCACAAACAATTTAGCCTGCGAAAACACCGCCTGAAGTTCGTCACCACGTAAAAAACCAGTCATCACAACACCTGGCGTGTCGGCGGCAAGCTTTTTGAGGCGCACGCTGTATTCGGTCGGATGATCCGCATCGCCAATTAGTACTAACGGTATGGTCAAACCACTGTGTTGATAAGCGGCGATGGCATCATGCATCCCTTTTTCTTCCACAAACCGCCCAACCACCACGAGGTAGTTTTTCGGCTGCAGCCCAAAGCGGGAGAGCGTATTGTCGATGGTGAGCTGTGATAATAACCGCGGCTCGTTCACGCCATTGTGAATTAAATGCGCATCATAGCGACCGTGTTTTTTCTGGATCAGTTGATTAATAACTTCAGAAATCACAATCACCTCGTTGGCATATCTCACCGCCCAACGCTCACCCAGCAACAATATTTTTTTGGCTACATATCCCCATTTCTGGCGATCGTAATCGGGCCCGTGGTGGGTAAAAACCACCTTTTTACCCATCACGCGTAAGAGTGGGATCACAAGGCCAGGGCCGATAGCATGGACATGCACAATATCCGAATGGTCGATACGTGTCCTAAACGCCGCTATAACGGAATGGACAATAGCTTCCAGCGAGCGCTTTTTGGGTGCCCACAGCGCGTAGGTTTCGACTTTTTTATATACCGATAGTTTGTAATTTACATATGGCGAGCGAGCGATCACGCAAATATCCACGTCGAACTGCTGCTTAATGGCCGGATATAGATTCTGGCAGTGCGTTTCCACACCGCCCAGTACATCAGGAATACCACGCGTACCAAAAACCGTTATTTTTTTACTCATACTATGGCCTGCTCAGCAGTTCTTTATACAGCGCCTGTAAGGTATCCATATGTTTACTCAGCGCATATTTTTCACTCAACCGTGCACGACCTTGTAAGCCCATATTCCTCGCCTTCTCAGGCGAGTCAGCCAGAGCGTCCATCGCATTGGCTAACTCATGCACATTACCCGGTTCGAATAAAATCCCTTCGACACCGTCACGAATTTGTTCCGGTATACCGCCGATGCGCGACCCGATAACCGGTTTGCCTAAGGACATCGCTTCTAATATCGCCATAGAACAGTTTTCATAGCATTCTGAAGGCAGGATCACCGCTCGCGCATGCTTAATAAGCTTATCGAGCGCCTCCCCTTGTTGCACATAACCTAAAAAATCAACATCAGGGTATTTGGCGGCTAATTCATCATGCAACGGACCGTGCCCCACAACTTTCAGCGGCGCGCTGTTCCGCATTTTTTTATGCGCTGCCAACAACGTTGCCACGCCCTTTTCACGGCTCAGACGGCCAAAGTACAGCATATAGCCCTCATCGCTTACTTCGGCCAGGGGACGGCTGTCATCAACGCCATTGACGATGACATCAATGCGCGAATTTGGCAGCGTACGCAGCAAGACACCGCGTAAAAAAACACTCGGTGAAACAATCACATCCAGCGCCTGATAGTTTTGTGCAATGTACTGCCAGGTTGCCTCCAGAGAGAGCAGTAAGCTTTTTGAGGCTGAACCTTCCTGGCAACGATACCTGAAGGCATTGAAAACCGTCCCGGTAATACAGGAATCGCACACTTTGCCGTCGCGCAGCATGGAATACGCGGGGCACACAATCTTATAGTCATGCGCAGTCAGCACCGTTTTGCAGCCAAAATTGCGCGCAACTTTAATCAATGCCGGTGTTAACTGATGGTAGATGTTGTGAAAGTGGACAATATCCGGGCGCTCTTTTTCTAATAACGCCAGCATTTTTTTGCAGGCCTGCGAATTATGAATAAAGTTAACCGCCGTTTTGATACCGCCCAGCAGATTGCTCGCTTTGTGGTAGTCCACATTACTGACAAAATAATCCGCATAGTCCGAGGGGAAATTATTCTCATGATGCATAGAGAAATCAATAACCTGCACTCCGGCCTGTTTCAGCATATCGCGCTCTTGAAAATAAACCGTTTCCGCGCCGCCTTTAATGAAAAAAAACTTGTTAACTAATAATACTTTCATGGCGCCTGCCCCGGTTATTCATGAATGATTTTACTGTTAGGCGGAGTCAGCGGATCGCGTACAGGATAAAAAATACCTTTGATCAGCCCCGCTGAGCGTACGATTAAGTTAATAACGCTTTGCAGCCCATCTGTTAACGAGCGGTTTTGCACAATCTTCAACAAGGTAAACGCCAGTAATGGTAGAAGCGCAACGGCAAACACGTTGATATTAAAGGTGAGCAGCGCCACAAATAAGAGAATAAGGTAGAGCGCAAATACCGCCTCATTCTTCACGATGTTGAATGACTGGGAAAACCAGGGTTTCCCCCAACTACAACGCAAAAGCTCACCCGGAGCCTGGTAATAACCGCTGGTCCAGCGTCGCGCCAGCATCTTAAACGTCGGCAGCGTATGTGACGTATGGCTGAAGTAAGGAATATCCAGACGCCGCAGTTTATAGCCCGCTTCGATTAAACGCAGACCCAGCTCAGCCTCTTCATACGCGTGCAAATTACGGTTAGTCAGATAACCAATTTTCTCAATCGCAGAGCGACGATATAATCCACCACCGCCTAAATGGTCACTATCCCCGAGCGGATAGATTTTATTAATGCGTTGCTTACGCGATTTAAATTCATAGTTAACGGCATCATCCATTTCAACGGTTCCCGCAACGCCAGCATATTCTGGTTCAGCCTGCAAAAATGCGACGGCCTGATCCACAAATCCTTCTTCCAGCTCCATGTCGCCGTCCATCAACAACAGATATTCCCCTTCGCTATACAGATAACCTAACTGGTGCCCGACGCCACAGCAGCGATCGCCAGGGTCAGTTAAGGACACTACGGTCACCCCTTTATCGATCGCAAGCTGTTGGGTGTTATCCGTTGACAGACTATCGGCCACAATAATTTTGTGTGGATAATCAATAAGCTGCTTACGGATACTGTCAATCGTCTTCTCAATACATTTAGATTCATTGAGTGTTTTAATACTCACTGAAATAAACGGTTTTTGGTCCATACAATTACCCTACGCAGCGAAGGACGGTTCGACGAATCACTAAACTTGATCCTAGTGATAAATAGAACAGGAATTGTAACATCGGTGTAATCATCAGTATCTGGCTATAAGGTAAGCTAATTAAGCAACTAATCGCAAAAGCGTTAAACGCCGGTGCAAAGCTCAACAACTGAAGATCCTGCTGGTCCAGTTGCTCAAGCATCAGTAATGGCTTTGGCTGACAAACCTTCAGGATATAAATGAATAAGCTAATAAAGAGCAACGTGCCGATCACCCCCACTTCCCACAGCAGCATACTCAGGGAAGTCGAGTCGAGAATTAAGTTGTAGATAATATTCAAAAATCCCGGCGACACCGTACTACCACTGTTAGTGGCATTGAGTCCGTAGCCAAATAACGTTCCTGAAAGCCCCCACAAATCGTTATTTTTCAACCAGAACAGGAACGTCGTAAAGCGCCCTAATTCACCGGTAGACATAATGTAGTTCGGATCAAAGATATAGCTTAAGGAGTCGATAAAAATACTTAACGAGCTTTTCGATGGATCGCCGCCGAACGCCGTAGAGTAATAGTACGCGAGGATCACAATCGACAGGCTAATGAGCAACAGCATTCCCGCCACAATAACCAATAACGTCTTAAGATTAACCTTACTAACGTCTTTGACGTAGCTCGGTGAGAGCCACACCCACGCCAGGAATATAGGCGATAGCAGGATGACAAACTTCACTTCACCAATGATGCATAACCCGATACCGAGAACAATATGCAGCGCCATGGATTTGAACGTGGTGAGCCCATGCTTATATTCGGAGACTTTTAACAACATAATTAACAGGCAAAACAGGCCCATTGCGGCAGTATTCCCGCCCCCCATGGGGTCACCGCCAAACGTGCCAACCACGGAGTCCCATTTCTCATCTTCGCCGCGCACCGCAACGCGCTGGGGAACGACCAGTAAAACCTGATAAATCATTACCGGGATCTGCGCGTAAAACACCCAGTACAGATAGCGTGTTACACGATAAATCTGTGACTCCCGGCAAAACCCCAGCAGCAAACAGATCATCACCAGCGACAATGCAATTTCGTTTTTAAATGCCACAATCGCGACGGTGATCCCACCCTGAATCAGCGTCGATGTTCCAGCCAGTACCAGGAACGAGAAATACAACGCCAGGACAATCGTCTCCTGCGCATCCAGCTGCAGCGAGCCATCACGCGTCTGCATCACCAATAATCCCACCATCAATAAGGTGAGGAAAAAAGGTATCCACAGCACTGACTGCATGCCGGTAAAGTATTGCACCAGGCCACACAGGATCAGCGTGACAAAGGTATAAACCTGTAAATAGTATCCGGTATTCAGCGTCATAGTATCACCGGCTTGTCTTTCAGGAGATTGGCTCGCTTATTCATTTTCAGATAAATGAACGCGTAGCGAATAAATGTCAGTGAAGAAAACAAGATGACCGACGTTGCATAATCTTTATAAAAATAGGGCGTCACAACAAAAGCGAAGAGTACAATCGCCAGCTGTTCCAGTTGGATACGCAGAAAATAGCGATGGGAACCAAAAATAAGTTCTATCACCGTCAGAGGGCTTATCGCCAGCGCAGGGAATAAATAGGGCAACATGTAGCGTGACGTCTCAATGGAGTTAATCCAGTCTTCGCTAAAACCGAGGCGCATCACAATCGGATAGAAAATAAAAACCCCAAGGGTACAGATAACCCCTAGTACCAGCAATAGCATACGTACCCTGGTATATTCCTGATAGTTAAAGGTATTATTTCTGAAGTCGATAGACCACTTGGAAAAAATAGTATTGCGTACCGCGTTGCCGATGATCACTACCGGCGCCAGGCAAAAGCGGCTAACCACGGAAAAATAACCCGCCGTCAGCGCCGAGAACCAAAAGTTAATCAGCATAATCGGCAAATTGCTGCTGGCCATCGCCAGCACTTCCGCGCTGCCCACTTTGGTAATGTGATGAATATTCTGTTTGAAAAAATGCCAATTACTGGCGGGTCGCAGATGTCTGGCCGCCACCGAACGAATATCAAACGAATGCAAAATACAGCTTACGGTCAGCACCATCGTCGCGCAGGCCCACGACCAATAAAACAGCTGCACATGATGCGTAACCAGAACCGAAAGTAATACCACCACAGAGACAGAAATACGCTGGAAAATCAGAAAACGAAAGTTGGCCGTGCGTAGCGACAGGTTTTCTGAGATTAAAACCCACGCCGTTGCCAGCGTCAGCAAATAGAGAAACAGGATGTTCTGGTGAAACAGCCACGCGGTGAGCACGGCGTAAGGTAAGGCAATGATCGTGCTTTGGAGCAGGCAAAACACAACATTCTGTACCAGTTCGTCATCCTGCTGTTTAGGAATTAATAGCTGTGATGCAAAGGTACACACCTGAGCGCCCACCACGGCGATGCTGTAGTTGAGCGCATAAAGCCCCACTTCAGCCATATCGTACTTGTGTGAAATCAACCAAATAGACAGTGCACCAATCAACTGCGAGATGACTGATGAACCGGCTATCGTGGAAGCGCTCTTCAGTAGACTCATACGCGGCCTGGCGTTGCCATCAGTTGATCGGTACTGAAGTTCAGTGAACGCAGACCTTCTTGCGTCTCAAGATCCTTTTCTTCAACCGCATTGAGCACCGCACCAATCACCACGCCGTTATTTTCCTCGATCTTATCCAGCGCGTTGGCGATTTGTCCTGCCGAACCTGCCCCGGCTTTCACAATGAAAACAACGCCATCGACGGCACGTTTGATCAGTTGAACATCCTGGCTCTGATTCACAGCAGCAACATCAATAATGATGCGCTGATAATGCGATTTCAACTCGCGCATTAAGAGTTCAACATGCTCCGAAGACAGCATCAGTAAAGATGAGATGGTGCTCTTACCGTGTGGAATAAAGTCGAGATTATCACTGAGTTTGATCCGCGCCTGTTCAAGCTCTGTCTCCCCGCGTAGCAGTTCCGCTAAACCTGCAGATGTAGCTGACGCCAGCTCGGATGAAAGCCCACCAGTGTTAAAGAAATCCGCATCAATAAGCAGTGTTTTCTGGTCGAAACTAAAAGAGTTAGCTAACAGATTCGCCAACAAAGAACGCCCATCGCCGTGCTCCGTTGACGCCACGGCAAGCGTCTGTAAAGGTCGATTATCCAGCATAATCCGGGTACGGATACCGTGCACAATATCGGCATTCAGCGGGTTCTTCATGATCATGTCCCGCACCTGCGCGCGCCCTGAGATTCCGCTAAAACGACGAATTTCACCCAACGGAACAACATTGAGCCGTTTTTTCATGCGACTGAGGGTACCGATTGAGTTATCCATTGCCGCTTTGACAATGAAATACATAATGCTGAACACCACCACCAGCATGACCACCATCAGCAACAATAAAGATTTATTCGGTTTCGCCGGTTTTAACGCGGGTACTGCAGGGTCGTATAACACCGCATCGGCATTCACGCCGGACAGCGACAGCTCCTGAGTACGTTGATAAAGCGATTTATACAGGTCTTCCATTTTATCTAACGACAGCTTTTGACTGTTCCAGGCATCCCGCTTTGACGCCATTTTCTGGAAGATCTCTTTCTGCTCATCCACCTGTTGTTGATAGTTTTTTTCGTCCGCCAGCGCCGCCAGATATTGCTGACGTAAACCGACTTTCAGCTCGCCCAACACTCGTCCGGTCTGGCTTTGGATCGACTGAACATCGGCTTCTGCTTTTAAAATGGCAGGATTTTTTGGCCCATAGACTTTACGCTGTTCGGACAACGTTCGTTGCGCCTGAATCAACGCAATGCGCAAATCCTGGATCTGAGCGTGGTTAGAGACCGAAGGCAGCGAGATAACGCTCTCAATGGACTTACCTCCCCCGTTCACCTCGTTATAGACGGATTCAGCGGCAACCCGACGCTGGGTCGCATCGGCCAGGCGATTGGTTACGATACTTAACTGCTCGGTTTCAAAACCATCGATACCGCGGAAGGTCAGCAGCCCGGCATTTTTCAGATAGCTGTCCATCTCGTCTTTTTGCTTAGCTATCGACTTCTGAATCTCTTCCATTTTTTCAAAATTCAGTTCGCGAGCTTTCTCCACCTTCAGGCGTTTCTGCTCCACCGTGTAGTTGATGAAAGCCTGCGCGACGCCATTCGCAATGTCAGCCGCAACCTGAGGGGACGTTGATTCATAGGTAATAGACGCCAGGTTCGTCGTACGAATACCAATGACATTCAGATTTTTCGCCAGCGTTTTCAGCGCTTGCTCCATTCTCAGTTGTCGACTTTCATTGCTATCAGCCCCCTGAGCACCGGCTTTTTCCCCGGTAAACTCCGGGTTTTCATCCAGCTTCATATCACGTACGGCTTGCTCCAGCACAATACGTGAATGCATCAACGCATATTGTGTTTCGTAGTAACCACTGCGCGTTGAATCGAAACCATCAACCTGTGGAAACGGAGAAACGTTATCAGCCTGCGCCTTAATCAGCACCGTCGCCGTTGAAACATACTTTGAAGACATCATGCTGATTAACGGATACGCGACGACCCCGGCAACGATACCGGCCAGCGCGATTTTCCAGGCGTTCTTTTTCAGCTCTTTGGCAAAGCGGGAGAATTCGACACTGCTTTCTCGTTTTTTGCCGTTTTCCACTATTGATAGTTTCATCGTCAGAAGAACCCCATGCCAATAATCACGACATCCCCAGGATGAACAGAGTGCGTTAAATCGACATTCTCAAGCAGCTGATTGCTCCCTGACAGGCGAATGTTGATATCTTTTCGGTCAGCACGATCTGTAAATCCACCCGCCTGCGCAATAGATTTCTCGACGGTAAGCCCTGGCTCATAGGCGAAGCCATTTGGACTTTTTACCTCACCTGAAACATAGTATTTGCGGAACTCGGCAATACTCACCGTCACCATCGGAGATGTAAAATAATCTCCGGTCAGGCGTTGAGTTAATTCTTTAGTCACTTGATCAACGGTTTTATCTTGTAATTTAAGAGCACCAACAAACGGGAAATTAATTTCCCCGCTCTTATCCAAAATAAACCGCATCGTCATATCGGGTTGACCATGAACAGCGATATTGACCGTATCCCCCGCCCCAAGCCGGTAATCCTGCTGAACAGTAGCAGGATCGTCCATTAATCGCGGGCTGGACGCTGTGCATCCGACCAACAGGATACTGAATAGCAAAACCGCGCACAGTTCTATTATTTTCATTTTAGATCTGAACCTTAGCTTTAAGCATAATCATAGAATTATCATAACCCAACGTTCTAATGACTTCCTGATTGTCGTTGGGACCGATATAAAACGAGTCAGTATCCTTATTCGAATTTAATGTATCTATCTGATATTTAATCTCAAAATTAACCGACGGCGTGTAGTCATAGCTCATGGTGACGCTAAACACGCCATCTTTATCATGCCGATCCTTGTTCTGTTTTTTATAGTCTTCCGAAGTGAATGAGTAGTCCAATAAAGTAGAAAAACGAGTACCTAACCAGAAATGCTGGTAAGAAAGGCCATACTGGGTCACTAAAATATATCCCCCAACTTCCGATGGGTCTTTAATGCTTTGCGCAGAATGGGCAGTGAAAACAGACTGCTGTAACGGCTTCCACTCCGCTTTTATGTCCCAGTTTAGACCATTAAAATCATGCGAGTTTGCGTTGTTTTCAAATGTTTTATACAGCCATGAAATATTCATGTCGACATTGGTTTTCCCCGTCAACTGCGACTTCAGGCCATACAGCAAATAATACTCATTAGTGTCTTTATCTGAGTTGTTATCATAGCGACGCTGGTTAGTAATAAAGCTATAGCGAAAGCGCGTTCTGGATGAGTATTGGTCAAAAACTTCCGCTATCAGGCTATTTTCATGCCATTCCTGTTCCTGAATATAATTGTAGAAGTCCTCACTGCTGTCCCGAACATCAGAGGTGTTACCGAAAGTCAGTTTTTTGTATAACAACGCCAGTTCCGCTTTGCCGCGACCATCAGGCGCACCGTAGCTGTAGCGCAATTCACTATTGATAAAATTCGTCGTCAGCGGAGATTTAATCCCATACTGCTCAAACTGACTCGGTAGAAAACCCTCGGTGATATCACGGCCGCGGGATTCATGCCCAAGCGAATCCTCCAGATTGAGGGTTAAGCCATGCATGAGCCCATAACGCCAGGCACCGTTAAAACGGAAAAAATGATCGTTGTAGTTATCAGCAGAATCGCTTGAGTAGTTACGATAATCCCCAGAGTACATCAGCAAATACTTATCCTGACCACGCTCTCCAATCATACTCAGAACGGGCGCAGCACTCTGAAACGAGGAACCGATAGCATCGCTGCTATGTGGCTGATAAGACACGTTATCATTATAACCATAGTCCACAGCGACCTTGCCCTGGAAGTCTATCCCCGCAAAGCCAATGTGTGATTTCGGTGTTAAATCAGCCCATGCGGACTGCGATATCACGATTCCGGTAATAACGAGTAATTTAGTATGCATTCTTACCGACAAATCCTTTGAAAATAGTTTTAATAATAATTTTTATATCCAGCCATAACGACCAGTTTTGAATGTACTCAATATCGTACTGAACCCTTTTTTCCATCTTATAAAGCGCATCGATTTCCCCACGGAACCCGTTGATCTGCGCAAGCCCAGTGATCCCTGGCTTAACTTTATGGCGAATCATGTAATTTTCGACCTGTTTGCGGTACTGCTCATTATGCGTAACCGCATGAGGTCTGGGACCGACAATCGACATACTTCCCTGCAAAACATTAATAAATTGCGGAAGTTCATCCAGCGAAGTGCGGCGCAAAAAGCTCCCGAATTTGGTTACCCGTGGATCGTTTTTAGTGGCCTGAATAACCGTATCGGAATTCTCCATGACGCGCATAGAACGAAACTTCCAGACCTTAATTTTTTGCCCGCTCAAGCCATAGCGGTCCTGTTTGAAAAAAACAGGCCCACGGGACGTGAGTTTGATACCAATGGCAATCGCCAGCATCAGGGAGGAAATCATCACCATAATGACGCTGCCAAGAACCAAATCTTCCGCCCGCTTAATAAACGAGCCAGCCCCCTCAAAAGGTGAACTAAAGATACCGATAGTTTGCAGATTGTGGATGGATCGTAACTTGGACATGTTGTTACTGTAGGTATAAAAGTCAGGGACAATATAGGTATCTACGGTGGTGTCTGACATCATGGCCAAAAAGTGACGAATGCGATGTAAAGCAACCATCGGTAAAGCAATATAGATTTCGTCTATGTTTCCCTTCTTGGCTTCCTCGACCAGATTGATAACCGGACCACGAAAGGGACTTTTAACCTTATCAACGACATCGCCACAACGAGATAAGGCGCGCTCATCATAAAAGGCCAGATCTAATGTGATATTGGCGTATTCATTCATTAGCGCGGTTTCTGCGGCCAGACCATTGTCGGTCAGACCAATAATCGCCACCCGTATACTCTTTTTCGTTGAATACTTAAAAATAAAAAAACGAATGTAGTAAAGAAAAGGTAATGGAATGAAGTACCAGTAAATAATGGCTGAATAAAAAGGGGAAGGCAGTCTGTCTAAGTAGCCCAGTGACTCAGGTTCAGCCACCGTCATACTGACCAGTTCGTTAAAAAAAATCGCCAGCAGCGTACAAAAAACCAAGCGCTTTTGATTACGTAAACCGATCGTCTTAATCTTTTGCTGGTACATTTTAATGTATTCAGCAAACAGCAAGAAAAAGATGGAGAAGAGAAGACTCAAAATCGCAATGGTGTTAAAGGGCATCAAACCCAGCAGATGGGCGCTAAAAATTAACGTCACATTGATAACAATGAAATCGACCAGTTTTAAAAAGACTGGATATCCCTGGCTGCTAATCTTTAGCGATTTTTTAAGCATATCTCAGCCCATTATTTATTGATCTTTAATTGTTTTTTTCTCATTTCATGTTGCTAATTATATCACAAGTCTAAAAAACGCAATGGCACATTGTCAGTAAATGTAAAAAATAATACTCATTACTGTGACAACCCTCTCCAGTGAAATTGTATCTATATGATTTTAATGCAGTTGATATCAATAGAAGTTTTATCTACCTCAGCAAAAAAGATAACCTTTAAAAACATTATCGCTATTGACAGATAAAATCTCATGGTCTATGAAAAAGTGTTTTATGTATGATAAATTGCACAAAAGTATTGTTTCAGTGACGTTGAATCACTTTAGCGTTACTGTTTAATACAGTAATTAAAATAAAAACAGCTGCCTTAAGACAACATTTCAAATGATATTAATAATACAATTAATTACTTTTTATTATAATTAAACAACAAATATCATCACCATGAATACCTCATACGGTAACGCTTAAAAAGCGTACCTGAACCCTCAGCCCACCTAATGTCTCACTACGCGTTAGCTGAGGATGCGTGCGATGCAGGCGAGCAATATCATTGACCAGCGCCAGGCCGATCCCGGCGCCTGGGACATTGCCTACGTTATCAAGACGATGAAACGGTAGCAGAGCCTGATGAACCATCTGCTCATCTATGCCCGGTCCGCTATCTTCGACCACCAGCACCACGGCCTCTCCTTCTCGTTGCAGTCGGGCGGTCACCATCCCCTGTGACGGCGTGTATTTCAGTGCGTTATCCAGCAGATTCCCACACAGTTCACCGAGCAGCACTTCATCTCCCTCGACCCACACCGCGTCCTGTTCCCCTTCATAGCCCAGATCGATCCCTTTACTACGCGACTGCGCCAGTCGGGTAAAACAGCTGGTTTGCACCACCTCATACAGATTAACCGGCGAGAAATGCCTTTCCCCCTGCTCCTTGCGCTTCACCGCAGACAACTGCAACAGCCTCTCCGTCAGTTGAATGGTATTATCGAGCGTGCTACTCATGGCTTGTAAACTCTCATACCATTGCCGCGGTTCGGTGCTGGCGAGAGCCACCGATGCCTGAGTTTTCAGTACCGCTAACGGCGTTTTGAGCTGATGGGAAGCATCCGCGCTGAAGCGCTCCTGACGAGAGATCAGACCGCGAAGTCGGTCCAGATAACGGTTGAAAGCCACAATCAGCAGACGGGTTTCCGACCATGGCAGCAGTTCCGGCAGCGGCGTCAGCAGGCCTGGCTCACGACGCACCATCAGCGATGAAAGCTGGCGCATCGGGCGCAGCACCCGGCGCAGCAGCCAGCCAACCAGCACCAGCGTCAGCAGCACCAGTAGCCCTTGCGAAACCCACGAGGAAAACAGCAGCTGTCGCGCCAGATAGCGCCGCGATTGCAGCGTTTCGGCAACATAAATCTCCGCCATGCCGACAATGCCGCCTTCGTTGACGGGCTGCAGCAGACGCGCCACGCGGATTGCCTCACCGCGATATTCAGTGTGATAAAACCATGCCAGCGCCGGATAAAGCCGCGTGCGCGAGGTAGCTGGCGGCATCGCCGGTAAATCGTCATAACCAGAGATAACCTTCCCCGCCGGATCAACCACTTTGTAGTACAGTCGGTCATTCATATTCAATTCAAAGCTGTCCAGCACCACCCATGGCACGTTCACTTCCAGCTGTTTATTGCGCACCACCAGCCGCTCGGAAACGGTCCTGGCGGATGAAAGGAGCGTGCGGTCATACGCCTGGGTCGCCGCCTGTAGCGCACTGACATAGCTGTTAAATGCCGACAGACCCCACAGCAACATTAGCGGCAAGCCCAGAAACATCAGCAGTTGCAGGTACAACGATTGGGGTTTAACCCACTTCATCGCTACGCTCCAGCACATAGCCCAGACCACGCAGCGTAGCAATACGCACATCGCTTCCCTGTAGCTTTTTGCGCAAACGATGGATATACAGCTCAATGCTTTCGGGACTAACCTCATCACTCAGGCTGAAGACCTGCTCAAACAACTGCTGACGTGAAACCGGCCGCAACCGACGGTACATCAGCACCGTCAACAGCGCCTGTTCACGTGGCGTGAGCGCCAACGGCTGCCCCTGCAACAGAAAATAGCCTTCATCGTGAAACGCCAGCTCCCCCAGTTGCTGTATGCCTTGCACCTGTCCCGCACTGCGACGCAGCAAGGCCCGCAGCCGGGCATCCAGTTCCTCGATTTCAAACGGCTTTGCCAGATAATCATCGGCTCCGACGTTCAACCCTTTCACCCTATCGGCCACCGCGCTACGCGCTGTCAGCAGCAGGACAGGAAGCGTCTGCCCGCGTTTGCGCAGCCGCTGAACGACTTCCAGACCATCCAGCCCCGGCATATTGATGTCCAGCACCGCCAGCGCATACGTTTCGCTATGTAAAAGATGGTCGGCTGCCAGGCCATCAAACACGCAGTCAACGGCAAAACCGTTTTGCACCAGCGCTTTCTCCAGCCAGTGAGCTAACTCACGGTTATCTTCCGCTAATAAGAGACGCATATCACATCCTGTAAAGTTTCTGCCGCATTGAAAGGGAATTGAAAGGTTAATGTTTTAACAATCACGCAACCGAACTGCTACACATCGGCTCACATAATCACAAAAATCTTCTTCCGTACCCGAAAATCCGGTTTTCCGGCGTGAGGATAAACAATGAAAAAACAGTTACTTCGTACCCTTACTGCAAGCATTTTATTGATGAGTACCTCTGTACTGGCGGAACAAGCGCCATCGCGCACTGAATGTATCGCCCCTGCTAAACCCGGCGGCGGTTTCGATCTCACCTGTAAGTTGATTCAGGTGAGCATGATGGAAACCGGCGCTATCGAAAAACCGATGCGCGTCACCTACATGCCCGGTGGCGTTGGTGCCGTGGCCTATAACGCGATCGTCGCTCAACGCCCGGCTGAAGCGGGAACCGTAGTGGCCTTCTCCGGCGGCTCACTGCTGAACCTGTCACAGGGCAAGTTTGGTCGCTACGGCGCGGATGATGTCCGCTGGCTGGCAAGTGTGGGTACCGACTACGGCATGATTGCCGTACGCCAGGACTCACCGTGGAAAACGCTGAAAGATCTGCTGACGGCAATGGAGAAAGACCCTAACAGCGTGGTCATTGGTGCAGGTGCCTCTATCGGTAGCCAGGACTGGATGAAGTCGGCACTGCTGGCGCAAAAAGCCAATGTCGATCCACACAAGATGCGCTATGTGGCCTTTGAAGGCGGTGGCGAGCCGGTTACCGCACTGATGGGCAATCACGTGCAGGTGGTTTCCGGCGATCTCAGTGAGATGGTGCCTTACCTCAGCGGCGACAAAATCCGCGTGCTCGCGGTGTTCTCTGATGAACGCCTGCCGGGACAGTTAGCCAACGTGCCAACCGCCAAAGAGCAGGGTTATGACCTCGTGTGGCCTATCATTCGTGGCTTCTACGTTGGGCCAAAAGTCAGCGACGCCGAGTATCAGTGGTGGGTTGATGCCTTTAACAAACTCCAGCAGACCGATGAGTTTAAAAAGCAGCGCGATCTGCGCGGCCTGTTTGAATTCAACATGAGTGGCAAACAGCTCGACGACTACGTGAAAAAGCAGGTCACGGATTATCGTGAGCAGGCGAAAGCCTTCGGTCTGGCGAAGTAAACGCAGAGGCAAAGATGATGAGCGATCGTATTTTCGCAGGTATCTGGCTGTTGCTCTGCATAGCCGGGCTGTTCGTGGCCTGGCAAATCAGCAGCGAATACAGCTATGAACCCGTAGGGCCGCGTCCCTTCCCGCTTGGCATTATCGGTCTGATGTTGGTCTGTGCCGTGGCGCTGCTGTTGCGCCATCCGGACACCATCAGTTGGCCCCGTCGCCACGTGCTGCAAAAGCTGCTGACGATGGTCATTGTTCTGTTGATGTACGCCTGGGGTTTTGAGTGGCTCGGTTTTCCCATCGCCACCGCCATTCTCACCGTGGTGATTGGCATGCTGTTCGGTGCAACCATCCCGGCTGCGGGTATTTCCGGCGCGGTGCTCGGCATTCTGCTGTGGTATGCCTTTGACCGACTGCTTGACGTCACCTTACCACTCGGCGCCTGGCTGGGTTAACGGAGAAACGATGGATACCTGGATTTATCTTTCTCAGGGTTTCGCGGTGGCAATGACACCGGAAAACCTGGTCATCGCCTTGATAGGCTGTTTTGTCGGCACCATTGTGGGTTTGCTGCCCGGCCTTGGGCCGATCAACGGCGTGGCGATCCTGCTTCCGCTGGCCTTTGCTTTGCATCTGCCCGCAGAATCCGCGCTGATCCTGCTGGCTACAGTCTACATAGGCTGTGAATATGGCGGGCGCATCTCCTCCATCCTGTTGAATGTTCCCGGCGATGCGGCGGCGATTATGACCGCGCTGGATGGTTACCCGATGGCGCAGCAAGGACGCGGTGGCGTGGCGCTCTCTATCTCGGCGGTTAGCTCTTTCTTTGGTTCGCTTATCGCCATCGGCGGCATCATTCTGTTTGCCCCGGCGTTAGCCCAATGGTCGCTGGCCTTCGGTCCGGCGGAATACTTTGCCTTAATGGTTTTCGCCATTGCCTGTCTCGGCAGCATGATGGCGCAAAATCCGCTGAAATCATTTCTGGCAGCGCTTATCGGTCTCGGACTTGCGACCGTCGGCGTAGACGCCAACACCGGGGTTTATCGCTTTACTTTTGACAGTGTCCATCTCTCTGACGGTGTGCAGTTTATCGTGGTGGTGATTGGGCTGTTCTCTGTCTCTGAAATACTGTTAATGCTGGAACATACCAGCAGTGGCCAGACGCTGGTGCGCAAAACGGGCCGCATGTTGTTCAACGCCAAAGAAGGCGCACAGTGCGTAGGGGCCACCCTGCGTTCATCAGTGATTGGCTTTTTCGTCGGCGTTCTGCCTGGCGCTGGCGCCACCATTGCCAGTGCCATCACCTACATGACCGAGAAAAAGCTCAGCGGCAACAGCGACAGCTTTGGCAAGGGGGATATTCGCGGCGTTGCGGCGCCAGAAGCCGCCAATAACGCTTCGGCCTGCGGCTCTTTTATTCCGATGCTGACGCTCGGCGTGCCGGGCTCCGGTACCACGGCGGTGATGATGGGCGCGCTAACGCTGTACAACATCACCCCGGGTCCAGCCATGTTTACCGAGCAGCCGGATATCGTTTGGGGGCTGATTGCAGCGCTGCTGATTGCTAACGTAATGCTGCTGGTGATGAACATTCCACTGATCGGTCTGTTTACCCGCATGCTGACCATCCCGCTGTGGTTTTTGGTACCGGCTATCGCGGCAGTTTCCGCAGTTGGCGTGTACGCCGTTCACAGCACCACCTTCGATTTGGTATTGATGGTCGCCCTCGGCGTGCTGGGCTACATCCTGCGTAAAATGCACTTCCCAATGTCGCCATTGATTCTGGGCTTCGTTCTCGGGGAAATGCTGGAGCAGAACCTGCGCCGGGCGTTGTCTATCAGTAACGGCAGTATGGATATTCTGTGGGCCAGCGGCGTGGCGAAAGTGCTGCTGGTGATGGCGGTACTGGTTATCGTGGTCCCGCCAGTGCTGCGCATGATCCGTAAACGCAACAGCAAACCGCAGGTGGATATCGGCTAACAAATTGCCGGATGGCGGCGCTATTGCGCCCTATCCGGCCTACGATTAATCACCACCGTAGGCCGGATAAGCGCAGCGCCATCCGGCATTTTCATCTTAATTCCTGGACAGCACTAAGAACGTGCTCGACAAACCGCGTTAGTTTCGGCAACGGACGCAAATCCTGTCGCCACAGCAAATGGATCGGCCGCGGCTGTGGCGTAAATCCTTCCAGAATACGAACCAACTTGCCAGTAGCCAGCTCTTCTGCCAACAGCACCTCTGGTTGCAATAACAACCCAGCCCCCGCTACCGCCGCCATACGCAGGCCATGACCATCGTTACAGCGCAGGATCGCATCGCGCTTCCATCTGACCTCCCCCGTCACGCCAGGCAGTATCCACTCGTTGCGAGCCGTCCACACGGTATGGGACAGGCACAGATGATCCACCAGATCCGCGGGCGTCCGGGGAGTGCCATGGCGGGCAAGATATTCTGGCGAAGCACAAATTGCCATACGGTAGGGACACAGGTATTTCGCCACCACGTCTGTCTGATGGATATCGCCAATGCGGATCGCCAGATCGACACCTTCATTCACCAGATCAACCATCCGGTTGGTGAGATCCAGTTCAATACGCACCTCTGGCCAGGTCTGTAAAAACGCAGCGGCCAGCGGCGAGATCACGCAAGCGCCAAAAGAAGTGGGCGCGCTAATGCGCAGCGTCCCCGCAGGTGCCAGCCGCAGACGTTCTACTGAACGTTCGGCTATCGCTACTTGCTCCAGCACGCGACGGGCTTCTTCAAAATAGACGCGTCCGGCATCGGTCAGATTCTGGCGGCGCGTATTGCGCTCCAGCAAACGCGTGCCGAGCTGCGCTTCCAGTTGGGTGATATATTTTCCCACCATCACCGCAGACATCTCGAGCCTCGTCGCCGCAGAAGTAAAGCTCCCGCTCTCCACCACGGCGACAAACGTTTCCATGCCGCGCAGTTTATCCATATTACAAACCCCTGGTTAGTAATCATCTAACTTTTAGCCAGTTTATCTGATTTCATTTTCATTAAAGAATAGCGGCTCACACTATTGCGGAGGTGGTTATGAAAATCGTCATTATTGGTGCCAGTGGTACAGTGGGTCGCGCAGTTACTCAAGCATTGAGCCATAAACATGAGGTGGTCCGCGTGGGTCGTACTCAGGGTGATTACCAGGTCGATATCACCTCGCAGGAGAGTGTCGAGGCCTTGTTTGAAAAAGTCGGTCGGGTAGATGCGATCGTTTCCGCCACCGGCAATCTGTTCTTTGGGCCGCTGTCGACAATGACCGACCAGGACTTTAACCAGGGGCTTCAGGATAAACTGTTAGGCCAGATTCGTCTGGCATTAACCGGGCAGCATTTTCTCAATGATGGCGGCTCAATTACGCTCATTAGCGGCATTATCGCCCAAGAGCCCATCGCACAGGGAGCGAATGCGGCAACGATCAATGCCGGGCTGGAAGGATTTGTTCGCGCCGCGGCCTGTGAACTAGGCCATGGTCAACGCATTAACCTGATAAGTCCGACCGTGCTGAGTGAATCCGCCGAAGCTTACGACAGTTTCTTCCCGGGCTTTGAAAGTGTCCCCGCCGCCACCGTCGCCAACGCCTATCGCCGCAGTGTGGAAGGCATCCAGACCGGGCGTATTTATAAAGTCGGTTACTGATAAAAGCATTACCTTGCCTCTTACATCATCAGTAAGAGGCAAGCCGCTGCCTATTTTCAGGCACCCGTTTCGTTTCTTATTCGCGCATTGATATATTCCACGGCCTGAGTGACATCCATAATGCCGTTAATTGCATTCGTCACACCTTGCCCGATGATAATCTCTGCCTGCCGCAGGTTGAAAGGTTCACCTTTACTTCCCTCAGACTCCCTTATTCCCGTCATGCCTTTTTCATTCAATAAATTAAACCACGGGTAGAGATTGAGAACGTTTTGATCGTGACATATTCCAGACCAGGCGCTATTTCCTCCCAGCAAAACCAGATGGCGCGCAATTTCATCGGAATAAAGCCAATGAAAGAACTGCTCAACCTGTTTTTTCTTTTTACTGTAGCGGGACATTCCAATGGAACCGCCCCCCAATTGTGGAAGTTGCCCCGGAACGGGAGCATAGCCAATAGTGGGCGCTATGGCCGTATGCGCCACATCGTTAAACAAATTGAGATACATGATCAGCATGGCAAGATTTCCACGCTCAAACTGTTTTACCGCGTCACTCCACCACTCACCGGGCAAATTCACGGCGATAGAAAGCTGTTGTAGATATTGTTCGAGTGCAGTTGCGGCAAGTGAAGGCTCGAGTTGTACCGGCTCGCCTTCACGCACCAAACGCCCACCGAGTGCGTAGTAACGCAGCAGATACTCGGTAGCAATAAGCCCCGAGCTTCCCAGCGTCACCGCTGTTCCCATCGGGCGCTGCCTGTTTTCTGGCTGATGTATTTGACTAAAGAAAGCCGCTATCTCATCAAATTGCGCAAAGCTTTCTGGCAGCGTTAACTCTTTTCCCGTTGCTTCATAAAACATCCGTTTAATCGTCGCGTCTTCAAACAGATCTCGTCGATAAAACAGAAGCTGCATACTGGCATCGAAGGGTATTGCCCATGCCGTCCCATTCACCATGCTGAAGTGGTGTTGAATTTGCTCAGAGAAATTTTCCAACAGCAACGGAAGCTCAGAAGAGACGGATTCCAGCGGCAATAATACTTTCTCTGCAAACCAGGGAAAACACGCCATATCGATTCGCAGTAAATCGTAATAAGGATGTAGATGAAGATGGGAGAGGATTTCAAAAACTTCATCATAGGGATAAACCGCCAGATTAACCTTAATACCGGTCTGGCGATAAAAGTGGGGTAACAGTTTCTTCAACGCATCAGTCGAAGGACTCGGTAAAATTAACATATTCAGCGTCGCCTCTGTTTCAGGCGGCGGCACGTACTGACCATTCCAGGAAAAACCGCAATTCGTCAGAATACGATGCTTTTCTTTACTTTTGGGCAGGCGAATACTGGAGGCAATAGTTGTCCCCAAGCGACCATAATCCATCTGGTAGCTTGTGATCCCGTCGAAGGATGCAGGGAGATTATCACTCAGTTGCAATATCGGCGGGCAGGACTGGGAGCTTCCAAACCAGGCTGCTTGCGTCAGTGCTCGCGTTCTCTCAGAGTCCTGGACAATAAACAGATCGGGAATTGCCCCGCGAAAAAAGTCAAAAGCGACGGTGTTAGCTTCACTGGCATGTGCAGGTAAAATCGTTAGCTTCGTATGCGGACTTAATTCCCGGCAGGTTTCCTGTATCGCCTGAGTAAAGCTCGCGCTATGAGAAAATTCCAGACGTTCGCAGAAAATACCAATATGGCCCGGCTGCTGCGCCAGCGCCCTCCTCGCTATTTCTTCGCCTGCAGTCACATAGTCAAGACTAAAATAACAAACTGCGCCGACAGGCTGGCGATATGCAAACAGAATATTTTCTGGGGAGAGCCTGAGCAAGTCGTAATAGGGCTGACTGTCATTCAGGCAACTGACCGAGACAACTGCCTGGTAAGACTTTGCCGCCAGCGTTTGCAGAATCTCCAGCTCAAGATTGGGCAGATCGTTGGTCAGGTAAAGATCAATTGGTTCGCTTAATGAAGGCTGCCAAACCTGATGCAATCCCCGATAGAGTTGAAAGTACTGTTCGGCATTGATGTCAGGCAGAATCAATGCCACTCCCTGACTTTTGCTGGCTCTTAACGATTGCGCCTGCGCATTCAACTGATAGCCAACTTCTCGGGCTGCACGTTGAACCGCTTCAATCTTCTCGACGCTTACGTTCCCTCTGCCATTGAGCACATTCGAGACAGTCCCATGCGACACACCGGCAATTCTTGCTATGTCTTTGATAGTTGGCATTTTTACATCCTTCCCCTAATGCTTTGATGCTAGCACGACGCTCATTAGGAAACTATCTTCAGCACTTAAATTTGAACGTTACAATATTAAAAAGTGCATTTTATAAACATGTCATCATAAAAGACTGACGCTATTGATAGACTCCCTTCATAACATAAAAACATTAACATAATGAAATATAAGTATAAATTTTATAATATTTGAAGATGATCACTTCTGAAGCAAAAGATCGTTGTTCATATAAAACGCCGGAATCATAATTGACACGTTCCAATTACGTTTTATTGCATTAACGCCTAAAAAAACAACAATTGCATTTGTCATTAAGAGGGAAACATGAAGATTCATTTTCTGGGAACCGCTGCATCTGAAGGGATCCCCAATCCTTTTTGCCGTTGTGAGCACTGCCAGCAAGCCCGCATTCGTAAAGGCAAAGACTTGCGCACACACTCTTCAGCGATTATCGACGATGAACTGCTAATTGACGTGGCACCTGAATTCAGCCAACAACTGCTGCGAGATGGCCTGGACGCAACAGAGATCAGATCGCTATTGTTCACACATACTCATCCCGATCATTTCAACGTCGGCGATCTTTTTAGCCGGATGGAAGGGTATGGATTCGAAATTACTCATCCACTGCACATTTTTGGTAACGACCGTGCAATTAACGGTGCCGCTGAAGTGCTGCCAGGCTACAGCGCTGAAAGATTTGCTTTTCATTGCCTGGTTCCCTTCGTGACCGTTGAAACTCGCGGATACCGCATCACTCCGCTGCTGGCTAACCATGCCAAGTGGGAGCTTTGTTATACCTGGTTTATCGAAAAAGAAGGCCAGTCAATTTTCTACGGACATGATTCAGGCTGGTTTCCTGAGCTCACATGGCAGTGGCTGAAAGGGAAAAAAATCGATCTGGCTGTCCTGGAATGCACCTACGGTTTTAATGGTGATAATCGTACGAATAACCACATGAGCCTGGAAACCGTCTTCGCCGCCAGAGATAGGCTTGCGGAACTCGGTTGCCTTGAGAAAAATAGCCAACTTATCGTCTCGCATATTTCACACAGCGGAGGTCTGCTGCACGACGATCTCGTTGCGGCATGCGATAAAGAAAACATTCTTGTCGCCTGGGACGGGTTTAACCTGAGCATCAACCAATAAGGATATTCAATATGGACCTTAATAAAACACCACGCCTGTTGATTATGATGTTCATACAATATTTCATGCAGGGTGCCTGGAATATGACCATGGGGCTGGTATTGAGCACCTATGGTATGGCGACAATTATTGGCTCATCCTATGCTTTGCTTGGCCTGGCGACTATTCTTTCCCCGCTATTTATTGGCATGGTCGCCGACCGCTTTTTTTCGTCACAAAAAGTCATGGCGATCCTGCATTTAATTAATGCTGGTGTACTGTTGTTTGTTCCGCAATTTATTGAGGCACAAAACACAGGTATGACGTTAACCATGATTTTCCTTGTTGGTCTGCTGTTTTATCCTACAACTGCGCTGGCGAACAGTATCAGTTTCAGCCACATTAACGGGGTAAAATACTTCCCATTTATTCGTGTATTCGGCACATTTGGCTTTATGGTCATCGGCTTTATCATTGGTGAAATGGGTTATTCTGGAAATACCATCACCTGGTATATTGCGTCGGCTTCCGGTGTCGTTCTCGGCCTGTACTGTTTTACGTTGCCAAATACCCCACCGAAAGCAAAAGGAAGCGTGTTTACGCTTCGCGATCTGTTGTGTCTGGATGCTCTGGCGCTTTTCAAAGACCGCAGTTTCTCGGTTTTGATGCTCAGTATTTTTGTCCTGATGATCCCCAAAACGGCTTATTCCGCCTATATCCCGGTTTTTTTAAAAGCGCTTGGATTCGATAACGCCGCCTCAATGATGCAGGTTGGCATCGCCTGTGAAGTCATTTTCATGTTCCTGCTGTCGTTCTTCTTACTAAAAGCTGGCTTCAAAATCACACTGATGTTAGGCGCAGTTTGCTGGATTATCCGCACACTATTATTTGCTAATGCCTCGCTGGATGCCAACATGATGTTTGTGCTGATCGGCCTGATGTTACAAGGGTTCTGCTGGGACTTTTTCTTTACCGTGGGCGACATTTATGTTGACCGTAAAGCAGCGCCAGAGATTAAAGCACAAGCCCAAAGCCTGCGATTTATCGTCTCCAACGGCGTTGGTCTGCTATTTGCCTCCACCGTATGCGGGCAAATCTTTAACAACACCGTGACGGAACAAGGTCCAGAGGCGTTACCACAATGGGAGACATTCTGGCTAGTTTCAGCAGGCGTTGCCGCAGTGGTCAGCGTATTCTTCCTGATTTTCTTCCGGGACGATATTTCGAAACGCAAAACGGACCTCACATTGAAAAAAGCAAACTCCTGATCGTTAAAGACTCTCTCATTAAGGTAATTGCATGAATAATCTGGCCGCCATCATCAATGAGCAAGGATTGTTGCCTTTAACTACGATCATCAAAATCAGCATTGCATTTATTCTGGGTGGCATTATTGGCCTGGAAAGAGAATCGAAAGGGAAACCGGTCGGCTTCAAAACCTGCGTTATTTTATCCGTAGCCAGCTGTGTGTTAACTGTCGTATCAATACAATCTGCTGAATACTATGCTGAAATTTCGATGAATATCCGTAGCGATCCTATGCGCCTGGCGGCTCAGATTATCAGCGGCGTTGGTTTTCTCGGTGCGGGAGTCATTCTGCACCGACACGACGATGCTATCTCTGGGCTCACTACTGCAGCAATTGTCTGGGCATCTGCAGGGGTGGGAATCACCTGCGGAGCCGGATTTTATTTTCATGCAGTTTTTGCCACGGCTTTATTTTTATTAGCGATCAAACTAAGCCCATTCATTATTTTCTTACAGACCAGAAACCAGTTTCCCGGAAAAGTTAAAGTGCGGGTTATTCTTGATGAACGAGACGCTCTCGAAAGTCTGATAACCCGCATTCATCAACAGAAAAACATTATCGAAAACATCACGATCAGGGATATCAAGAAGGGCAAAATTGAGGTCAATCTCAAAATCGTAATTCGTCAAAAGATGACCTTGCCCGACTTATACCACGATCTGACCCATGTGGATCACGTCTGCGCCATCGCCCTGGAACACTAATACACCTTATCTTCCTCTTTAAAATCAGGGGTTTTCACCCCTGAAATAGCCACTCTGTATCCAACCAGCCCCTAAATCCTCACCATTCGTAATGTTAAATAATTGTTGCCTTTGATCACAAATAATAAACAAACAAGCTCATTCTGTGCGCGTTTTTCAAAAATGTAGATATTTTTAATTTATGGCTACGAAACGAGCTGCGCCATATCTCCCTGACAATCTACTGAGAGGAACGATTTGATGAACGCACTGACTGCCGTAAAACCGAACGCTGAAGATCCAGCCCAGCACTACAGCGGTTTCACGCTGAAACCGTCAGCCCAATCCCCACGCCTGCTGGAGCTGACTTTTTCTGCTGAGACCACTGAGCAATTTCTGCAGGCCGTTGCGCAGTGGCCGGTTCAGGCGCTGGAATACAAATCCTTCTTGCGCTTCAAAGTGGGCAAAATCCTCGACGACCTGTGCGGCAATCAGTTACAGCCCCTGCTGCTGAAAACCCTGCTCGATCGTGCCGAAGGCGCACTGCTAATCAATGCCGTTGGCGTAGACGACGTGGCGCAGGCGGAAGAGATGGTCAAGCTGGCAACGGCGGTAGCGCACCTCATCGGACGCTCTAATTTTGATGCGATGAGCGGTCAATATTACGCTCGTTTTGTGGTGAAAAACGTCGATAACTCAGACAGCTATCTGCGCCAGCCTCACCGAGTGATGGAATTGCACAACGACGGAACCTACCTCGAGGAAATCACCGATTACGTGCTGATGATGAAGATCGACGAGCAGAACATGACCGGCGGTAACTCGCTGCTACTGCACCTCGACGACTGGGAGCATCTGGAGCAGTACTTTACCCATCCTCTGGCGCGTCGCGCCATGCGCTTTGCCGCACCGCCAAGCAAAAACGTCAGTCAGGAAGTGTTCCATCCGGTATTTGACGTTGACCAGCAGGGCCGCCCGGTAATGCGCTACATCGACCAGTTCGTCCAGCCAAAAGACTATGAAGAAGGCGTCTGGCTGAGTGACCTGTCCGATGCGCTGGAAACCAGCAAGAGCATTATTTCCGTTCCGGTTTCAGTAGGTAAATTCCTGCTGATCAACAACCTGTTCTGGCTGCACGGGCGCGATCGTTTCACTTCGCATCCGGACTTGCGCCGCGAACTGATGCGCCAGCGTGGTTATTTTGCGTACGCGACAAACCACTACCAGACCCATCAGTAAGCGCGAAGGAAAAGCGGATGTATGATTTTGTGATTATTGGCGGCGGCATTATCGGCATGTCGACCGCCATGCAATTGATTGATGTCTATCCGGACGCCAAAATCGCGCTACTGGAAAAAGAGCCCGGCCCGGCCTGCCACCAGACGGGCCATAACAGCGGCGTCATTCACGCCGGGGTCTATTACACCCCCGGCAGCCTGAAGGCTCAGTTTTGCCTGGCCGGAAATCGCGCCACAAAAGCCTTTTGCGACCAAAACGGCATCCGCTACGACGTCTGCGGAAAAATGCTGGTTGCCACCTCCACTCTGGAAATGGAGCGCATGCGCGCGCTTTGGGATCGCACCGCCGCTAACGGTCTGGAGCGCGAATGGCTGAATGCGCAGGAACTTCGCGAGCGTGAACCCAATATCACCGGACTGGGCGGCATTTTTGTCCCGTCGAGCGGGATTGTCAGCTACCGCGAAGTCACCGCCGCGATGGCGAAGATTTTCCAGGCCAAAGGCGGGGAGATTATTTACAACGCCGAGGTCAGCGCGCTGAAAGAGCATGCTGCGGGCGTGATTGTCCGTACCCGTCAGGGCCAGGAATATGAAGGCGCGACGCTGATTAGCTGTTCTGGCCTGATGGCGGACCGACTGGTAAAAATGCTCGGCGTTGAACCTGGCTTTATCATCTGTCCGTTCCGGGGCGAATATTTCCGCCTGGCGCCAGAACATAATCAGATAGTTAACCATTTGATCTACCCCATCCCCGATCCGGCGATGCCGTTTCTCGGCGTTCATCTGACCCGGATGATTGACGGCAGCGTCACCGTCGGCCCCAACGCGGTACTGGCATTTAAACGTGAAGGCTACCGTAAACGTGACTTCTCGCTCAGCGATACGCTGGAGATCCTCGGCTCTTCTGGTATTCGCCGCGTGCTGCAAAACAACCTGCGCTCAGGGCTTGGTGAAATGAAGAATTCGCTGTGCAAAAGCGGTTATCTGCGGCTGGTACAAAAGTACTGCCCGAGCCTGACGCTCAAGGATCTGCAACCGTGGCCTGCGGGCGTACGGGCACAGGCGGTATCACCTGATGGCAAGCTTATCGACGATTTTCTGTTTGTCACCACGCCACGCTCAATTCACACCTGTAACGCCCCTTCTCCGGCGGCAACGTCGGCGATCCCTATCGGCGCACATATTGTCAGCAAAGTTCATGCACTGCTGGAGAACCAGAGTAATCCCGGACGCACGCTGCGTGCGGCACGTAGCGTGGAGACATTACACGCCGCATTTACCCGTTAAACCGATTAAGACAGGAAGCAATCATGCAACTTAACGATCCAACCTTATTTCGCCAGCAGGCACTGATCGACGGCAACTGGCGTGACGCCAACAGCGGTGAGACCATCGCGGTAACCAATCCCGCCAACGGTCAGCAATTGGGTAGCGTACCTAAAATGGGGGCAGATGAAACCCGCGAAGCGATTAACGCCGCTAACCGCGCCTTACCGGCCTGGCGTGCGCTGACCGCCAAAGAGCGAGCCAATATCCTGCGCCGCTGGTTCAACCTGATGATTGAGCATCAGGACGATCTCGCCCACCTGATGACCCTGGAACAGGGTAAACCGCTGGCGGAGGCCAAAGGCGAAATCACCTATGCCGCCTCATTTATTGAGTGGTTTGCCGAAGAGGGCAAACGCATCTATGGCGATACGATCCCTGGTCATCAGGCCGATAAGCGTCTGATCGTCATCAAGCAGCCGATCGGCGTTACCGCCGCGATTACGCCGTGGAACTTCCCCTCAGCGATGATCACCCGTAAAGCCGGTCCGGCGCTGGCAGCAGGCTGTACGATGGTGCTTAAACCCGCCAGCCAGACTCCCTACTCCGCACTGGCGCTGGCAGAACTGGCTAATCGCGCCGGGATCCCGGCTGGCGTTTTCAGCGTGGTGACCGGTTCTGCGAGCGCGGTAGGTAACGAGCTGACCGGCAACCCGCTGGTGCGCAAGCTGTCATTTACAGGTTCAACCGAAATTGGCCGTCAGTTAATGCAGCAGTGTGCCAAAGACATCAAAAAGGTATCGCTGGAGCTGGGCGGCAATGCGCCGTTTATCGTCTTTGACGATGCCGATCTCGATAAAGCCGTGGAAGGTGCGCTGGCATCGAAGTTCCGTAACGCCGGGCAAACCTGCGTCTGCGCCAATCGCCTGTACGTGCAGGACGGCGTGTATGAGCGTTTTGCCGAAAAACTCCAGCAGGCGGTGAGCAAGCTGCATCTCGGCGATGGTCTGCAACCTGACGTCACCACCGGACCGCTGATCGACGAGAAAGCGGTTGCCAAAGTGCAGGAACACATCGCCGATGCTCTGGATAAAGGCGCACGCATTATCGCGGGCGGTAAACCTCACGCGCTCGGCGGTAACTTCTTCCAGCCCACCATTCTGGTGGATGTGCCAGATAACGCGAAGGTCGCCAAAGAAGAAACGTTCGGCCCGCTGGCTCCGCTGTTTCGTTTTAAAGACGAAGCTGACGTCATCGCTCAGGCCAACGACACCGAGTTTGGTCTGGCCGCCTATTTCTACGCCCGTGATTTGAGCCGCGTCTTCCGCGTTGGCGAAGCGCTGGAGTACGGCATCGTCGGGATTAACACCGGCATTATCTCCAACGAAGTCGCCCCGTTTGGTGGGATCAAAGCCTCCGGTCTTGGTCGTGAAGGATCGAAATACGGCATCGAAGATTACTTAGAAATCAAATATATGTGCATCGGCCTTTAATAAAATAAATACTGGAGAATACCTGATGAGCACCAACAAAGAACTAATGCAACGTCGTAGCAACGCCGTTCCCCGTGGCGTAGGACAGATCCACCCTATTTTTGCCGAGCGGGCAGAAAACTGTCGGGTTTGGGACGTTGAAGGCCGTGAATTCCTCGACTTTGCTGGCGGTATTGCGGTGCTGAACACCGGTCACCTGCATCCGCAGATCGTCTCTGCGGTAGAAGCGCAGTTGAAAAAGCTGTCTCATACCTGTTTCCAGGTGCTGGCCTATGAGCCGTACCTGGAGCTGTGCGAAATCATGAATAAGAAAGTGCCGGGTGATTTTGCCAAGAAAACCCTGCTGGTGACGACCGGTTCTGAAGCGGTGGAAAACGCGGTGAAAATCGCCCGCGCCGCCACCAAACGCACCGGTACGATCGCCTTCAGCGGTGCTTACCACGGCCGTACCCACTACACCTTGTCACTGACAGGGAAAGTGAACCCATACTCTGCCGGAATGGGGCTGATGCCGGGCCACGTGTATCGCGCGCTTTATCCTTGCCCACTGCACGGCATCAGTGAAGATGATGCTATCGCCAGCATTCACCGCATTTTCAAAAACGATGCCGCGCCAGAAGACGTCGCCGCCATCGTGATTGAACCCGTTCAGGGCGAAGGCGGCTTTTACGCGGCCTCTCCTTCCTTTATGCAACGGCTGCGCGCCATTTGTGACGAACACGGGATCATGCTGATTGCCGATGAAGTACAGAGCGGTGCGGGCCGCACCGGTACGCTGTTCGCCATGGAGCAGATGGGCGTTGCGCCCGATCTCACCACCTTCGCCAAATCCATCGCCGGAGGCTTCCCGCTGGCAGGCGTGACCGGGCGCGCCGAAGTCATGGACGCAATCCCACCGGGTGGTCTGGGCGGTACCTATGCCGGTAACCCAATTGCCTGTGCCGCCGCACTGGCAGTACTGAACATTTTCGAACAGGAAAATCTGCTGCAAAAAGCCAACGAGCTGGGACAAACCCTGCGCGAAGGCCTGCTGGCTATCGCGGAAACTCACCGCGAGATTGGCGACGTACGCGGGCTGGGCGCGATGATTGCTATCGAACTGTTCGAAGATGGCGATCACACGAAGCCAGACGCCAAACTGACTGCGGAAGTGGTGGCGCGTGCACGCGATAAAGGGCTGATCCTGCTCTCCTGCGGACCTTACTACAACGTGCTGCGCATTCTTGTCCCGCTGACCATTGAAGATGCGCAAATCCGCCAGGGGCTGGACATTATCGCCCAGTGTTTTGCCGAGGCAAAACAGGGTTAAACCCCCGAATAAAAACGGGAAATTGTAGGCCGGATAAAGCGCAAGCGCTGCCATCCGGCAATGTTGTGATGCCCGGTGGCGCTACGCTTACCGGGCCTACGGGTAAGGTGCAGGAAGCGACGTCAATAACAATAACGAGGTTTAAAGATGGGGCAAGTGTCACAATCACATGATTTAGGGGGCGGGCTGAAATCACGCCACGTCACCATGCTGTCTATTGCCGGGGTAATCGGCGCAAGTTTGTTCGTCGGTTCAAGCGTGGCGATTGCAGAAGCCGGTCCCGCAGTATTATTAGCCTATCTGTTCGCCGGATTGCTGGTGGTGATGATTATGCGCATGCTGGCCGAAATGGCCGTTGCTACCCCAGATACCGGTTCTTTTTCCACTTACGCCGATAAGGCCATCGGGCCGTGGGCAGGTTATACCATCGGCTGGCTATACTGGTGGTTCTGGGTGTTAGTTATCCCACTGGAAGCGAATATCGCCGCCATCATTTTGCACTCCTGGGTACCGGGCATTCCTATCTGGCTGTTTTCTCTGGTTATCACGCTGGCGTTAACCGGCAGTAATTTGCTGAGCGTCAAAAATTACGGTGAGTTCGAGTTCTGGCTGGCGCTGTGCAAAGTGATTGCCATTCTGGCGTTTATTACCCTCGGTGCGGCGGCGATTAGCGGTTTCTACCCTTATGCCGAGGTTAGCGGAGTTTCACGCCTGTGGGATCAGGGTGGCTTTATGCCCAACGGTTTTGGCGCCGTGATCAGCGCGATGTTAATCACCATGTTCTCCTTTATGGGTGCGGAGATAGTTACCATCGCCGCCGCCGAATCCGATACCCCGGATAAACATATCGTTCGCGCCACCAACTCGGTTATCTGGCGTATCTCTATCTTCTATCTGTGCTCTATTTTTGTGGTGGTGGCGCTGATCCCGTGGAACATGCCGGGACTGAAAGAAGTGGGTTCTTACCGCTCGGTACTGGAGCTACTGCATATCCCGCACGCGAAATTGATCATGGACTGCGTCATTTTGCTTTCGGTGACCAGCTGTCTTAACTCCGCGCTGTATACATCCTCGCGCATGCTCTACTCCCTGAGCCGCCGTGGCGATGCCCCCGCCTTTATGGGTAAAACGAACCGCAGCAAAACGCCTTATGTGGCGGTGCTACTGTCGACAGGTGCCGCGTTCCTCACCGTCATCGTCAACTATTACGCCCCGGCCAAAGTGTTTAAATTCCTGATCGACAGTTCCGGTGCCATCGCGCTGCTGGTCTATCTGGTCATTGCCGTTTCTCAACTGCGGATGCGCAAAATCCTGCTGGCGCGAGGCGGTGAAATTAAACTGAAAATGTGGCTCTATCCGTGGCTTACCTGGCTGGTCATCGCGTTTATTATCTTTGTGCTGGTGGTCATGCTGTTTCGCCCGGCCCAACAGCTGGAAGTTATCTCTACCGGGTTGTTAGCCATAGGAATTATTTGCACCGTGCCCATTATGTCACGCTGGAAAAAACTGCTATCGTGGCAAAAAGCACCATTGCAAAATACGCATTAAACCTGTTCCCGGCGCAGGCCGGGAAATCCTTTCAGGAGTATGACCATGACCGCCATTCCCCAACCGACGGCCATTGATGGATACCGCTGGCTGAAGAACGACATCATCCGCGGTGTGTATCAGCCTGATGAAAAACTGCGTATGAGCCTGCTGACCTCACGCTATGAGCTTGGCGTGGGACCGCTACGCGAAGCGCTTTCGCAGTTAGTTGCCGAGCGGTTGGTGACGGTGGTTAATCAGAAAGGGTATCGTGTCGCCCCGATGTCAGAACAGGAGTTGCTCGATATTTTCGATGCCCGCGCCAATATGGAAGCCATGCTGGTCGCACTGGCCATTGAACGCGGCGACGACGCCTGGGAAGCTGAAATTCTGGCGCGCGCACATATGCTCAGTAAGCTTGAAGCCATTGACGCCAGCGAACAGATGCTCGACGAGTGGGATCAACGCCATCAGGCGTTTCACTCGGCGATTGTCGCCGGCTGTGGTTCACAATATCTGCTGCAAATGCGTGAACGGCTGTTCTCTCTGGCGGCGCGCTACCGGTTTATCTGGCTGCGTAAAACGGTACTATCGGTTGAAATGCTGGAAGACAAACACGATCAGCACAAGACGCTAACCGAAGCGATTCTGGCACGTGATGCCGCGCGTGCCAGCGAATTAATGCGCCAGCACTTGCTGACGCCGATTCCGATTATTCAACAGGCTATGTCCGGCAAATTGCTGGCGCAATAAGCCTGAATCACATTACTGTTCCGGAATACGTAATACCTGCCCAGGATAGATTTTATCCGGGCTTTTCAGCATTGGTTTATTCGCTTCAAATATCTGGTTATACAGGTTGGCATTACCGTAAACCTGTTTGGCAATAGCACTCAGGGTATCCCCAGATTTCACGGTATAAAACTGGCTTTCGCTCGCTGGCGCAGAGGTTTTAACCTGATCGTCTACACTGGCAATACCGGAGATATTACCAATCGCGATCAGAATTTTTTCTTTCGCCTCCTGACTTAATCCATCGCCAGAAACAGTGGCTTTGCCTTCGTTAATTTGCACATCCACTTTATCCGCATCAGGGATGCCTGTTTTGTTCAGGTGTTCCTGCACTTTTTTTGCCAGATCGGCTGTGTCATGGTTTCCAGTGACCGCATCCCACAGTTTTTCACCCGCATCTTTTACAAAATTGAAGAGTCCCATATCCACCTCGGTAATTAACAATCAACACCCAAAAGTGTAGCAGAGGAGAAAGGGGCACAAAGAAAACGGCGCCAAAGCGCCGTAGTAGAAAGGAATTAGTTACGCGTCTGTATCCAGAAGGCATGGATCAAACCTGGGATGTAGCCCAGCAGCGTCAGAACGATATTGAGGATAAATGCCCAGCCGAATCCCTTCCCCAGCAGCACGCCAAGCGGGGGCAGAATAATAGTAAAAACGATTCTCCAGAAACCCATACACACTCCCTACAAGCAAAAAATTAATCATTGTTTAAAAAGAGATTTTATCTCTAAGAGTAGCCATTCTACCCAACTCTGCCAGCATTCCGCGGCTGTTTTACCCTCCTTTACGCTCTTTACACTGGCGTACGCTGGTTGTTTATTTTAGAATGTGCTTAATTTAGATTATGCTTAAATACATATGACTGAACTTGAACAACTCCAGGCCAGCGCTGAACAGGCTGCCGCCCTGCTAAAAGCGATGAGTAACCCGAAACGGTTGCTGATTTTGTGCATGCTCTGTGGTTCACCCGGTACCAGCGCGGGCGAATTAGCCCGTGTTACCGGCCTTAGCCCTTCCGCCACATCCCAGCATCTGGCGCGTATGCGTGAAGAAGGTCTGATAGAAAGCCAGCGCGATGCTCAGCGCATCCTCTACTCCATTAAAAATGCGGCTGTGAATTCGTTGATCGCCACATTAAAAACACTGTATTGCCCATAAGGAGCCATCATGACTATTGGGATGATTTCCCCACGCGAGGCGCAGACACTGGTCGCGCAGGGTGCAAAACTGATTGATATCCGCGATGCTGATGAGTATCTACACGAGCATATTCCTGAGGCACATCTGGCGCCGTTACCTACCCTTGAGCAGGGATCGCTGCCTGCGAATTTACGCGCAGAGCAGGTGATTTTTCACTGCCAGTCAGGCAAACGTACTCAAAATGCGGCAACAAAACTGAACGCCATTGCCGCGCCCGCGCAGGTCTGGTTGCTGGAAGGTGGAATTGAGGGCTGGAAAGCCGCTGGTTTGCCGGTGGCAAAAGACAGTTCACAACCGTTACCGCTGATGCGTCAGGTGCAGATAGCCGCAGGCAGCCTTGCCCTACTCGGCGTTATTCTGGGCTATAGCGTTAGCAGCGCCTTCTTCCTGCTGAGCGGTTTTGTAGGCGCCGGGCTGATTCTCGCTGGCATGACCGGCTTTTGCGGTATGGCGCGATTACTGGACATCATGCCCTGGAACCGACGTACTCATTAAGCGGTAATCATTGAAACAGCACTGTACCCGCCGGTTGACGTGATCTATGGTGAGTTCTGCGATAAATGATAAATAAAGGAGCGCAGCAATATGTTTAAACCTGGCGATCTGGTTCAACCGCGTATGGGCGGTCCAAAACTGAAGGTTGTTGAAGTCAATGACGATCAAATTGTGGCGGTACAAGCCAGTAATGAAAGCGGTGATAAATTCACGCTGAAAGCAGCTGATGTCACGCGATATACCGAAGAGGGTGATTTCGGCGTTTGCTGAAAATAAGCGGTGAGGATCTCCTCACCGCCTTCGCAATTAGATCAAAAAGTCATCAAGAGATTTACCGGCAGCCAGCGCCTGGGCAATTGGCTTCGGTGTGCGACCTTGTCCGGTCCATGTTTTCGTTTCACCATTGAGATCGATAAAACGATATTTCGCCGGGCGCGGTTGGCGTTTTTTAACTGAACGTGCCGTCGCAGGTGTTATGCTCAGCAGCTCCTCCGGGCTGATCCCGTCTGCCTGCATCTGCGCCAGCAAGGCATTAATTTTTGCCTGCTGTTCTGCACGTTGGCGCTGTAGCTGTTCTTCTTCATCGCGCCGTTCTTTGGTCACTACCCTGAATTTTTCAAGCATATCTTCCAGTACATCAACGGAAAATTCACGAGCCATTGCACGCAGCGAGCGGATATTATTTAAGTTTTTTAACATTGAACTCATATTAACAAAACCTCTTTAACGTAAAACATAAAAACGGTATTACGCTAAATATTGTATGCAACTGATTATTATATTTCCAGTCTAATTTATTCGTTTATCATTAAACAAATAGCCAACTCTGATATTTATCAGCATCCATTCTGCTATCGCCCAGACAATATATTCTATTACTCTGATTGCAGCTTTGAATATACCTGCAAGGTATCTCAGCGCGTCACTTAAGAAACAGGCCACAGCATCTCGTGGAACCAACGAGTATACATATTGCACATCAGTCAACATTCAGAAAAGGAGCGCAAAAAATTCAGAAAAACAAGCAACAATAACTCTTTGATCTAAAAAGACTTTAATTAATACAGCAACGAAAATACCAAAACGAACAAAAAACAAACCATTGCAGAGCATTTTATCGACAAAAAGACAATAAATAAAAATTTTCAGCTAGTTGCTAGTTATTATCCAGGCAGATATCCTATTAAAACGCGAAAGCAGCAAGACAAATCACTAGCAGTTAAGGTATTCAAAACCTTTTTTCCCCTTTTTACAAGGAGCATTAACATGTTCTCTCCGCAGTCACGCTTGCGTCATGCAGTAGCAGACACGTTCGCGATGGTTGTTTATTGTTCTGTCGTGAACATGTTGATCGAAATATTCCTTTCTGGAATGAGCTTCGAACAGTCGCTGTATTCCAGATTAGTCGCTATCCCTGTCAACATACTGATCGCGTGGCCATACGGCATGTATCGTGATTTGTTCATGCGCGCGGCCCGTAAAGCCACGCAGGCAGGATGGGCAAAAAATCTGGCGGATGTGCTGGCTTATGTCACCTTCCAGTCGCCGGTGTATGTGATTATTCTGCTGACGGTTGGCGCAGACTGGCATCAGATTACAGCTGCAGTAAGTTCGAACATCGTGGTGTCAATGCTGATGGGCGCTGTCTATGGCTACTTTCTTGATTATTGCCGCCGCTTGTTTAAGGTCAGCAGCTATCATCAGGCTAAAGCCTGACGCTTCTTCGCGACTGGCACTGCCAGTCGCGTTATTAGTTAGAATTAACGTCGCCAAACAGCCCGCTCAGATAACGTTCAAGCGCAATACGCGAGCTAAAGCCGTGCGGAATACCATAATGCTCATGAGTCTCTCCGGCTAAATACAGCGGGAATTGCTGGTAATGATCGCAAGTTTTAATATCCGTTGCCGGTTCCGCCAGCGAAGAGCTACGCTCTTTCAACGTGGGATGGATAATTAATGCGGTACGCCCCATGCGAGCTTCACGATTAACATACACATAATTTTCGCCACGCCGATAGCCGTACGTTTTCTGCGTCACTACATCAACGGTAAAGCCCACTTTTTCAAGTACGCGCGCCACCTCATCAGGTCGTAAATACATATTATTTTCCTCGTTATCTTTTACTGCGGGCTTACCTTACCTGATTCAGCATTAACAACGCTTTCAGAAAAGTCCATAAACGAGTGAACACGATGAGATGAATATCTTAAGAACCGTACAGATTTATGTCAGCGCCAACCTCAGTTGGTAGGCCGCCTGTTGCGCCATTTCCGCCGAGCTGATATTGGTAAATGACAGCAATATTCCACCCTTTCCTTCTGACGTTATTCGCCAGCGGCTTAGCGCCTGAACCGCTAACCCGGCCTGATTCGCTTTGCGCACCAGCGCAATATCATCTCCGTCTACACTCATCACCAGTTGAATCCCACCTTCCTGAGGAATGACGCTAAACCCTTGTTCAGTCAGGGCGTTTTCCATCCATTGTCGTCGCTGAGCATAATGCTGGCGCATACGTTTTAAGTGCCGCCAGAAGTGGCCGTCTTGCATAAAATCTGCCAGCATTTGCTGCCATAAAACCGGAACGCTACAGGCCGTTAGCGCCGCCTGCTGACGAAAATAATCGACCTGAGTCGGGGGCACCACCAGCCATGCCGTACGCAAAGCCGGAAACATCGATTTGCTGAACGTTCCGGCATAAATCACCCGCTGGGGCGCATCCAGACTTTTTAGCGGCGGCAACGGCTTACCGTGGTAACGAAATTCACTGTCATAGTCATCTTCGATTACCCACGCCTGCGCGCGAGTCGCCCACTCCAGCAACTGGTGGCGACGGTCCAAAGACAGTGCTACCCCCAGTGGGCTTTGATGTGCGGGAGTGAGCAGTACAAAACGCGCCTGCGGGTAGTCGCGGATCCCGGCACTGACATCCAGACCATCGGCATCCACCGCTACCGGCATCAACTCAATGCGTTCCTGAGCCACCACGGGCCGGATCAGCGGAAAACCGGGATCTTCGACCCACATTCCCTCACCGGGATGCGCCAGAGCGCGCAGGATTAACGTCATTGATGCCGCATAGCCTGAAGTGATAAAAATCTGCTCTGGCTGGCATTCAATACTGCGTGAAACGCGCAGGTAATCAACAATTGCCTGGCGTAACACCCTTTCGCCACATACATCGCCCACCGCCAGATCAAAACGCGTTTGGGTGCGTAAACGCCGTCCCATCACCCGTGCCCAGACTTCACGCGGAAAAAGATCGAGTGCGGGTAATCCCATCTGAAAAGGTTGCGGTCTGGGATTTTCTCCGGCGAAGATGGCAGGCGATGCAGGCGCCCTTTCTGGTCGCAGTTGCTCACTGACAAACGTTCCTGCCTGCCCACGCCGCGCGAGCCAGCCCTGCGCCACCAGCTCTGCATAGGCATTTTCCACCGTCGAGCGTGATACTCCCAGCTCCTGGGCCCAGGTCCTGCTGGAGGGCAATCTGGTACCGGGCTTGAGTTCACCTTTCTCAATTGCGTTTTTTAACTGACGGGCGATTTGCTGATAACGTGGCATTTATGGTCTGCTTTTTTGGCAACAATATGGCTCTCTGTTGCAGTCCATTATAGTGCTACAGTGCGGGTCATCCAAACGAGGAGAAATACCATGACAATGTTACGCCAGCCCTATTACGAACTCAGTCCCGAAATCTATAACGCTCTGGTTCAGGCAAGCCAGGCGCTGGAAAACTGCGCGCTGGAACCTACGTTGACGGAACTGATTTACCTGCGGGTCTCGCAAATCAACGGCTGCGCCTTTTGTCTGGAAATGCACAGTAAAGCACTGCGCAAATCCGGTGTTGCGCAGGCCAAACTGGACGCTCTGGCAGGCTGGAGGGTGAGTCACCACTTCAGCGAGCAGGAACGTGCGGCGCTGGCGTGGGCCGAATCGGTCACCCAAATTGCCACTACACACGCCGAAGATGACGTTTATCTGCCGCTGCTCGACCATTTCAGCGCGAAAGAGATTAGCGACCTGACATTTGCCATTAGCCTGATGAACTGCTTCAACCGCCTGGCGGTGGGGATGCGCATGTGATTCTGCGCTGCCGGATGGCGGCATAATGCCTTATCCGGCCTACGTTGTGCTCTCCTGTAGCCCGTAGGCCCGATAAGCTTAGCGCCATCGGGCAATTTATAATCACCCGTTAGCCTTCCCCCGCCACGCTCATCACCCTGCTCATCATCAATCTAAAATTCCCATATCTTGTATGGTTGAATCTTTTTAAAACTACATCTAGTATCTTTCCTATCAGGACACACACAACCCGACGCTCTCTATCGCGCCGATCTTTTATTTTTAAATGGAAATACGAATCATGCGCATTATTATTTACACTCGCAATAACTGTGTTCAGTGCCACGCCACCAAACGGGCAATGGAAAGCCGTGGGTTTGACTTTGAGATGGTAAATGTCGATTTACAGCCCGATTTGGCTGATAGCCTGCGCGATCAGGGGTTTCGCCAGCTACCGGTCGTGGTCGCGGGTGAAACCAGTTGGTCAGGGTTTCGCCCGGACATGATCAACCGTCTGCATCCGGAACACCGTGTGGCCAGCGCATGAGTCAGCTCGTCTACTTCTCCAGCAGCTCCGAAAATACGCACCGCTTTATGCAGCGTCTGGGGCTGCCTGCCATCCGCATTCCGCTTAACGAACGCGAGCGGATCCGGGTAGACGAACCTTACCTATTAATCGTGCCGTCCTACGGCGGCGGCGGCACTGCTGGCGCGGTCCCAAGACAGGTGATCCGCTTTTTAAACGATACGCACAACCGGGCGTTAATCCGTGGAGTGATCGCCTCCGGCAATCGTAATTTCGGTGACGCCTACGGTCGCGCGGGTGATGTCATCTCACAAAAATGCGGCGTGCCGTGGCTCTATCGCTTTGAGCTGATGGGCACCCAAAGCGATATCGACAACGTTCGAAAAGGAGTGAGCGAATTTTGGCAACGACAACCGCAGAACGTGTAATGCAGCCAACGCTGGATTATCACGCCCTGAACGCCATGCTGAATCTGTACGATAAAGCCGGGCGCATTCAGTTCGACAAAGACCATCAGGCGGTGGAGGCTTTCTTTGCCTCCCACGTCCGCCCAAACTCGATGGCGTTTGCCAGCCAGCAGGAGCGCCTGGAAACGTTGGTGGATGAAGGCTATTACGATGCCAGCGTGTTAGCCCGCTACGATCGCGCGTTCGTGCTGAAGCTATTCAACCACGCCCACGCCAGCGGATTCCGTTTCCAGACGTTCCTCGGCGCATGGAAGTTCTACACCAGCTATACGCTGAAAACGTTCGACGGTAAGCGCTATCTCGAAGACTTTGAGGATCGGGTCACAATGGTGGCGCTCACGCTGGCACAGGGCGATGAAACGCTCGCGATGCAGCTGACCGATGAAATGCTTTCCGGGCGCTTTCAGCCCGCCACACCAACCTTTTTAAACTGCGGCAAACAGCAACGCGGTGAGCTGGTCTCCTGCTTCCTGTTGCGTATTGAAGACAACATGGAGTCTATTGGTCGGGCGGTCAACTCCGCACTTCAGCTCTCCAAACGCGGCGGCGGTGTGGCATTTTTACTCTCCAACCTGCGCGAGGCAGGAGCGCCCATAAAGCGCATTGAGAACCAGTCATCTGGGGTGATACCGGTAATGAAAATGCTGGAAGATGCGTTTTCTTATGCGAATCAACTCGGGGCACGTCAGGGTGCGGGGGCGGTGTATCTGCACGCACACCATCCGGATATTTTACGTTTTCTCGATACCAAGCGCGAAAACGCCGACGAGAAAATCCGCATCAAAACGCTCTCGCTTGGCGTGGTGATCCCGGATGTTACCTTTCAACTGGCGAAAGAAAATGCCCGAATGGCGCTGTTCTCACCGTATGACGTGGAACGGATTTACGGCAAACCGTTCGGTGATATCGCCGTGAGTGAGCGGTATGACGAACTGGTTGCCGACGAACGTGTGCGCAAAAAATTCATTAACGCCCGCGATTTCTTCCAGCGGCTGGCCGAGATCCAGTTTGAGTCTGGCTATCCTTACATCATGTTTGAAGATACGGTGAATCGCGCCAATCCGATTGCCGGTCGGATCAATATGAGCAACCTGTGCTCGGAGATTTTGCAGGTTAACAGTGCCTCTACCTACGATGAAAATCTCAATTACGCACAGACCGGGCACGATATTTCCTGCAATCTCGGCTCGTTAAACATTGCCCATACCATGGATTCACCCGACTTTGGTCGTACGGTGGAAACGGCGGTTCGTGGCTTAACCGCCGTTTCGGACATGAGCCATATCCGCAGCGTGCCCTCGATTGAGACCGGAAACAGCGCGTCGCACGCAATTGGTCTTGGGCAGATGAATCTGCACGGGTATCTGGCGCGGGAGGGGATCGCCTACGGTTCGCCGGAAGGGCTGGATTTCACCAATCTCTATTTCTACACCATCACCTGGCATGCGCTGAATACGTCAATGAAGATCGCCCGCGAGCGCGGTCAAACCTTTGCCGGATTCAAACAGTCGCGCTACGCCAGCGGCGAATATTTTAACCAGTATCTGCAGGGCGACTGGCAGCCAAAAACCGACAAGGTTCGCACGCTGTTTGCCGCCAGCGGCATTACGCTGCCGACGCGCGAGATGTGGTCACAGCTGCGTGAAGATGTGATGCGCTACGGCATTTATAACCAGAATTTACAGGCGGTTCCCCCCACCGGTTCTATCTCCTACATCAATCATGCCACGTCAAGCATTCACCCGATCGTGTCGAAAGTGGAGATTCGCAAAGAGGGCAAAACCGGGCGCGTTTACTACCCTGCCCCGTTTATGACCAATGAGAATCTGGCCTTGTATCAGGATGCCTATGAGATCGGTCCACAAAAAATCATTGATACCTACGCAGAAGCAACACGCCATGTCGATCAGGGGCTTTCACTGACGCTCTTTTTCCCCGATACCGCCACCACGCGCGATATCAACAAAGCGCAGATTTACGCCTGGCGTAAGGGCATCAAATCCCTGTACTACATCCGACTACGCCAGTTGGCGCTGGAAGGCACCGAAATAGAAGGCTGCGTGTCATGCGCGCTGTAAGGAGGAGAAAATGACATTATCCCGCGTGAGCGCCATCAACTGGAACAAGATTGAGGATGATAAAGATCTTGAGGTATGGAACCGTCTGACCAGTAACTTCTGGCTCCCGGAAAAGGTCCCGCTCTCCAATGACATTCCGGCCTGGCAAACGTTGAACGCCGCCGAACAACAGCTAACAATCCGCGTTTTTACCGGGCTGACGCTGCTCGACACCATTCAGAATGTTGCCGGAGCACCAGCGTTAATGGCTGATTCGTTAACACCGCATGAAGAGGCGGTGCTGTCGAATATCAGCTTTATGGAGGCGGTGCACGCCCGTTCATACAGCTCTATTTTCTCCACCCTTTGCCAGACCAAAGATGTGGATGCAGCTTACGCCTGGAGTGAAGAAAATACCCCACTCCAGCGCAAGGCGCAGATCGTTTTGGCACATTACGCCAGCGACGAACCGTTGAAGAAGAAAATTGCCAGCGTGTTTCTGGAATCCTTCCTGTTCTATTCCGGCTTCTGGTTACCGATGTATTTTTCCAGCCGCGGAAAATTGACCAATACAGCCGATCTTATTCGCCTGATTATTCGTGATGAGGCCGTTCATGGGTATTACATTGGTTATAAATATCAAAAAGGTCTGGAGCATATTTCCGAGTCCGCACGCGAGGAGTTAAAGAACTTTGCCTTCGATCTGCTGATGGAATTGTATGATAACGAAGCGCGCTATACGGAAGAATTGTATGCAGAAACAGGCTGGGTGGATGACGTCAAAGCCTTCCTTTGCTACAACGCCAATAAGGCATTGATGAATTTGGGGTATGAAGCGCTATTTCCACCTGAAATGGCGGAGGTTAACCCGGCAATCCTTGCCGCGCTGTCGCCCAACGCTGACGAAAACCACGATTTCTTCTCGGGTTCTGGCTCATCCTATGTGATGGGAAAAGCGGTCGAAACCGAAGACGACGACTGGAATTTCTAGCAATCAATTCTGCGGGAAATACCGTATATTTTTCGCGGAAATATTTTAACAGGATCACACTTTTGTCGTGCAAATATAATTGTGTGATCTACACTCAATATCAGCCGCATTATTCGCCTGCATTCCAGCAATTCAGGCGATTTTTCATTGGCATTTACAAAAAATATTAACCCGCCCGCATTCGCGCTCAGCCCTTATATCACGGGAAGTCCCGCCGCCTGGCCTTCGGCAATATTCATGCCACAACCAAATTCAGGGTTGTCTCAGATTCTCAGTATGTTAGGGTAGAAAAAGGTCACTATTTCCATCAGGTAATATATCGATATAAACAAATAACAGGAATCATTCTATTGCATGGCAATTAAATTAGAAGTTAAAAATCTCTATAAGATATTTGGAGAGCATCCCCAGAGAGCCTTCAAATATATTGAAAAAGGACTTTCAAAAGAGCAGATTCTGGATAAAACGGGGCTATCGCTTGGCGTTAAGAACGCCAGTCTGGCCATTGAAGAAGGCGAGATATTTGTCATCATGGGATTATCCGGTTCGGGTAAATCCACAATGGTACGCCTTCTCAATCGCCTGATTGAACCCACCCGCGGGCAGGTATTGATTGACGGCGTAGACATCGCCCGGATATCCGATGCTGAGCTTCGCGAGGTGCGCAGAAAAAAGATTGCGATGGTGTTCCAGTCCTTTGCCCTGATGCCACACATGACGGTCCTGGACAATACGGCATTCGGCATGGAATTAGCCGGTGTTGGTGCGGATGAACGTCGTGAAAAAGCGTTAGATGCGTTGCGCCAGGTTGGTCTGGAGAATTATGCTCACGGTTACCCGGATGAACTTTCCGGGGGGATGCGCCAGCGTGTGGGCCTCGCCCGCGCATTAGCCATTAACCCTGACATCTTATTAATGGATGAGGCCTTCTCAGCCCTCGATCCGTTAATTCGTACCGAGATGCAGGATGAGCTGGTAAAGCTACAGGCGAAACATCAACGTACCGTAGTCTTTATTTCCCACGACCTCGATGAAGCTATGCGTATTGGCGACAGAATTGCCATTATGCAAAACGGTGAAGTGGTCCAGGTCGGTACGCCGGATGAAATCCTGAATAATCCGGCCAATGATTATGTACGCACCTTCTTCCGTGGCGTTGATATTAGCCAGGTCTTTAGCGCGAAAGATATTTCACGCCGTAGTCCCGAAGGTTTAATTCGTAAAAACCCCGGGGTGGGTCCACGTTCGGCGCTGCAATTATTGCAGGACAAAGATCGCGAATATGGTTACGTGATCGAACGCGGCAATAAATTCGTTGGCGTTGTCTCTATCGACTCATTAAAAACAGCGTTAAGTCAGGCGCAAGGTATTGAAGCGGCATTGATCGATGAGCCGTTAGCCGTAGATGCACAAACCCCTCTCAGCGAGTTGCTTTCTCATGTCGGTCAGGCCCCGTGCGCGGTGCCGGTTGTAGATGAGGAACAGCAGTATGTGGGCGTCATTTCAAAACGCATGCTGTTACAGGCTTTAGATCGTGAGGGGGTAAACAATGGCTGATCAAACTAATCCGTGGGACACCACACCAGCGGCCGACAGTGCCGCACAAAATGCTGATGCCTGGAGTACGCCATCAGGCGCACCCACTGACGGTGGTGGCGCGGACTGGCTGACCAGCGCACCCGCGCCGGCACCAGAGCATTTCAATATTATGGATCCGTTCCATAAGACGCTGATCCCGCTGGACAGTTGGGTCACAGAGGGGATCGACTGGGTCGTTACCCATTTCCGTCCGGTCTTCCAGGGCATTCGTGTCCCGGTGGATTACATTCTCAACGGCTTTCAACAGCTGCTGTTAGGTATGCCAGCCCCGGTAGCGATTATCCTGTTCGCGCTGATTGCCTGGCAGATTTCCGGCGTGGGGATGGGCGTTGCTACGCTGATTTCCTTAATTGCCATCGGTGCCATCGGCGCGTGGTCGCAGGCCATGATAACCCTGGCGCTGGTGTTGACCGCGTTGCTGTTCTGCGTGGTTATCGGTCTGCCGATGGGGATCTGGTTGGCGCGCAGTCCACGAGCAGCAAAAATTGTTCGCCCGCTGCTGGACGCCATGCAAACCACACCCGCGTTTGTCTATCTGGTGCCGATTGTCATGCTTTTCGGTATTGGTAACGTCCCGGGCGTAGTGGTGACGATTATCTTCGCCCTGCCGCCAATCGTGCGTCTGACTATTCTGGGGATTAACCAGGTGCCAGCCGATCTGATTGAAGCCTCGCGCTCGTTTGGCGCCAGCCCGCGTCAGATGCTGTTTAAAGTGCAGCTCCCGCTGGCAATGCCCACCATTATGGCTGGGGTTAACCAGACGCTGATGCTGGCGCTCTCAATGGTCGTCATCGCGTCGATGATTGCCGTCGGCGGACTGGGCCAGATGGTTCTGCGCGGAATCGGTCGTCTGGATATGGGGCTTGCCACCGTCGGCGGGGTTGGGATTGTGATCCTCGCAATCATTCTCGACCGCCTGACGCAGGCCGTCGGTCGCGACTCGCGTAGTCGTGGCAACCGTCGCTGGTACACCACCGGTCCCATTGGGCTTATCACTCGCCCATTCACGAAGTAATTCACCCGTTGCCCGGTGGCGCATGCTTACCGGGCCTATACGTCCCTCCAATAATTAAGGAACAACGATGCGACAGAAAATAATTATTGCCACAGCGTTTGCCACCCTTGTCTCCACCAGCACTTTCGCTGCCGACCTGCCGGGCAAAGGCATCACCGTACAGCCAATCCAGAGCACTATCTCTGAAGAATCCTTCCAGACGCAGTTAGTCGCCCGTGCGCTGGAGAAACTGGGTTACACCGTTAACAAAACCAGCGAAGTTGACTACAACGTCGGCTATACCTCCATTGCCTCTGGCGATGCAACTTTTACCGCCGTGAACTGGCAGCCGCTGCATGATGATATGTACGCCGCTGCGGGCGGAGACAAAAAGTTTTATCGCGAGGGGGTATTCGTTACAGGTGCCGCACAGGGTTATCTGATCGACAAGAAAACCGCTGAGCAGTATAAAATCACCAATATCGCCCAGTTAAAAGATCCGAAGATCGCCAAAATCTTTGACACCAACGGTGACGGAAAAGCCGATATGATGGGCTGTTCACCGGGCTGGGGCTGTGAAGCAGTAATCAACCACCAGAACAAAGCTTTCGATCTGGAAAAAACCGTCGAGGTCAGCCACGGTAACTATGCGGCGATGATGGCCGACACCATTACCCGCTTCAAAGAAGGTAAACCCATTCTTTACTACACCTGGACACCGTACTGGGTCAGCGACGTAATGAAGCCGGGTAAAGATGTGGTCTGGCTGCAGGTACCGTTCTCTTCCCTGCCAGGCGAGCAGAAAGATATTGATACCAAACTGCCAAACGGTGCCAACTACGGCTTCCCGGTGAACACTATGCATATTGTCGCCAATAAAGCCTGGGCGGAGAAAAACCCGGCTGCGGCGAAACTGTTTGCCATCATGAAGCTGCCGCTGGCGGATATCAACGCGCAGAACGCGATGATGCACGACGGGAAAGCGTCTGAAGCCGACGTGCAGGGTCACGTTGACGGCTGGATCAAAGCCCACCAGCAGCAGTTTGACGGCTGGGTGAACGAAGCGCTGGCTGCGCAGAAATAACCGGCTCGCAGGCCTGATGAGCGTAGTCTCATCAGGCACTGTAACTATGCCAATACCGGATGGTGGCGCGATGTGTCTTATCCGGTCTACCTCCCTCTATCTCACCTAAATCGCACAATCCATCACCCAACAAATCAGCAACATTTAATCACTTCCGTTATGATTGTTTTCTGCAACCCATTACTCAGTTGAAAACAATGACGAAAACCACTCAGGGACTTAGCCCTTCGCTAATCCTGTTAATGTCTATCGCCACCGGCCTCGCCGTCGCCAGTAACTATTATGCGCAGCCGTTGCTCGACACCATTGCGCGTAACTTTTCGCTATCTGCCAGTACCGCCGGGTTTATCGTCACCGCGGCCCAGCTCGGCTACGCCGCCGGCCTGCTGTTTTTAGTACCGCTCGGTGATATGTTTGAACGCCGGATGCTGATTGTCTCCATGACGTTGCTCGCGGCTGGCGGCATGCTGATCACCGCCAGCAGCCAGTCGCTGGGTATGCTGATTCTCGGTACTGCCCTGACCGGGCTGTTCTCGGTAGTGGCACAGATTTTGGTTCCGCTGGCGGCAACGCTTGCCACGCCAGACAAGCGCGGGAAGGTCGTCGGTACGATTATGAGCGGCCTGCTACTGGGTATTCTGCTGGCGCGCACCGTGGCAGGATTACTGGCGAACCTTGGCGGCTGGCGCACCGTATTTTGGGTGGCATCGGTATTAATGGCGCTGATGGCGGTTGCACTGTGGCGCGGCCTGCCGAAGATGAAATCCGATACTCATCTTAACTATCCGCAGCTGTTAGGCTCCGTATTCAGTCTGTTTATTCACGATAAATTGCTGCGTACCCGCGCGATGCTGGGCTGCCTGACGTTTGCCAATTTCAGTATTCTGTGGACCTCGATGGCGTTTTTGCTCGCCGCGCCGCCGTTTAACTATTCGGAAGGAATGATTGGTCTGTTCGGTCTGGCGGGTGCCGCAGGGGCGCTAGGCGCACGTCCGGCAGGCGGTTTTGCCGATAAGGGTAAATCCCACCTGACCACAACTATGGGGCTGCTATTACTGCTGCTCTCCTGGCTTGCTATTTGGCTTGGGCACGCTTCCGTCCCCATGCTGATTATCGGTATTCTGGTGCTGGACCTCACCGTTCAGGGAGTACACATCACCAACCAGACGGTTATCTATCGCATCCATCCTGACGCGCGTAATCGCCTGACCGCCGGATACATGACCAGCTATTTTATTGGCGGAGCGGCAGGTTCACTGATTTCAGCCTCCGCCTGGCAGCATGCCGGGTGGGCTGGCGTTTGCCTGGCGGGTACGACCGTTGCCATACTCAACCTGTTGGTCTGGTGGCGAGGCTTTCACCGTCAGGAAGCCGTAAATTAAGCGTATAGCGCATGTTTACCGCTGATTGGGCTCCACAGGGTGTTAAGGAGCCCATCAGTCTGCTAAGGTTATAACTCATTGAACCAAGTTATATTAATTTCGGTAATGAAACCTATAACCCTATGGAACACCCTGTACCCCAGTCTGAATCCAGTTCGGCAACGTTAACGGAAGGATTCAAAGACAGCCTGCCAATAGTCATCAGCTATATTCCGGTCGCTTTTGCATTTGGTCTCAATGCCACTCGCCTTGGCTTCACGCCGGTTGAAAGCGTCTTTTTCTCCTGCATTATCTATGCGGGGGCCAGCCAGTTTGTCATTACCACCATGCTCGCCGCAGGCAGTTCGCTGTGGGTCGCCGCGCTGACCGTCATGGCCATGGATGTCCGCCATGTTTTGTACGGCCCTTCCCTGCGCAGCCGAATAGCCCAGCGACTGAGTAAACCCAAAAGTGCACTGTGGGCTTTTGGCCTTACCGATGAAGTCTTTGCCGCCGCAACGGCAAAACTGGTCCGGGATAATCGGCGCTGGAGTGAAAACTGGATGATCGGCATCGCACTGTGCTCCTGGGCCTCCTGGGTGTTTGGTACGGTGATCGGTGCGTTTTCCGGCAGTGGTTTACTCAAGGATTACCCGGCGGTTGAAGCGGCACTGGGATTCATGCTCCCGGCGCTGTTTATGAGCTTCCTGCTCGCGTCATTCCAACGTAAACAAGCGCTCTGCGTGACTGCCTCCCTGGCCGGGGCGCTGGCTGGCGTGATGCTGTTTTCCATCCCTGCCGCTATCCTTGCAGGTATTGTCTGTGGATGCCTGACGGCGCTCATCCAGTCATTTTGGCAGGGAGGTCCTGATGAGCTATGAGGTTCTGCTGCTTGGCCTGTTGGTCGGCTGCGTTAATTACTGTTTTCGCTATTTGCCACTCCGTCTTGGGGTCGGCAATGTTCGCCCGACGAAGCGCGGCGCGACGGGCATATTACTCGACACTATTGGCATTGCATCTATTTGCGCCCTGCTGGTGGTGTCTACCGCGCCAGAAGTTATGCACGACGCTCGTCGGTTCGTGCCTACGCTGGTGGGGTTTGTCATACTGGGCGCAAGCTTCTATAAGACCCGCAGCATCATCATTCCAACGTTACTGAGTGCTCTGGGCTATGGATTAGCCTGGAAAATGCTTGTTGGCTTATAGATAAAAACAATCATTTTAAAGAAATAATACATTTACTTTATTTGTCACTGTCGTTACTATATCGGCTGAAATTAATGAGGTTATACCCAAATGGATAGTTCGTTTACGCCCATTGAACAAATGCTAAAATTTCGCGCCAGCCGCTACGAAGAGTTCCCTTATCAGGAAGTGCTTCTGACTCGCCTATGCATGCACATGCAGGGCAAGCTGCTGGAAAACCGCAATAAGATGCTGAAAGCTCAAGGGATTAACGAGACGTTGTTTATGGCGTTGATTACGCTGGAGTCTCAGGAAAACCACAGTATTCAGCCTTCTGAACTGAGTTGCGCGCTTGGCTCGTCACGCACTAACGCTACCCGCATTGCGGATGAGTTAGAAAAACGTGGCTGGATCGAACGTCGTGAAAGCGATAACGATCGCCGCTGTCTGCATCTGCAATTGACCGAGAAAGGCCATGCTTTTTTGCAAGAGGTGTTACCGCCTCAGCATAACTGCCTGCATCAGCTCTGGTCGTCTCTTAGCACCACCGAAAAAGATCAGCTTGAGCAAATTACCCGTAAACTTCTGACCCGTCTTGATCAGATGGAGCAGGATGGCGCGGTGTTAGAAGCGCTGCGCTAACGCGCCGACTCGCTCAGAAATCCAGATTTATAAATGAAAAAACCGACAGGCCAGCACGCATACTGCTGGCCTGTCTGATAAACAGGTCGGCTCAGCCGATGTGAAAAAAATAAGATCGTGGAGAACAACATGAGCGCAAATGCGGAGACTCAAACCCCGCAGCAACCGGTCAAGAAGAATGGCAAACGTAAAAGTATGCTGCTCCTTCTGACCTTGCTCTTTATTATCATTGCCGTGGCATATGGGATTTATTGGTTTTTAGTACTTCGTCATGTCGAAGAGACAGACGATGCGTACGTGGCAGGGAACCAGGTTCAAATCATGGCTCAGGTATCAGGCAGCGTGACGAAAGTCTGGGCTGATAACACTGACTTTGTAAAACAAGGCGATGTGCTGGTCACCCTCGACCAGACAGATGCAAAGCAGGCATTTGAAAAAGCCAAAACTGCGCTGGCTTCCAGCGTGCGTCAGACGCACCAGTTGATGATCAACAGCAAGCAGTTACAGGCAAGCATTGAAGTGCAGAAAACCGCACTGGCGCAGGCACAAAGCGACTTTAATCGCCGAGTTCCGCTGGGCAATGCCAACCTGATTGGCCGCGAAGAGCTGCAACACGCTCGTGATGCCGTCGCCAGCGCTCAGGCCCAGCTTGATGTCGCAATCCAACAATATAATGCTAACCAGGCGATGATTCTGGGTAGCAAGCTGGAAGATCAACCCGCTGTGCAACAGGCTGCTACCGAAGTGCGCAATGCCTGGCTGGCGCTGGAACGTACCAGAATTGTCAGCCCAATGACCGGTTATGTATCCCGTCGCGCCGTACAGCCTGGTGCACAAATTAGCCCAACCACGCCGCTGATGGCGGTTGTTCCGGCCACTAACCTGTGGGTAGATGCCAACTTCAAAGAAACACAGCTCGCGCACATGCGTATCGGCCAACCGGCGACCGTTATCAGCGATATTTACGGCGATGACGTAAAATATACCGGTAAAGTTGTCGGTCTCGATATGGGTACGGGCAGCGCCTTCTCCCTGCTGCCAGCGCAGAACGCAACCGGCAACTGGATCAAAGTCGTCCAGCGTCTGCCGGTACGTATCGAACTGGATGCGCAGCAACTGGCACAGCATCCATTACGTATTGGTTTGTCTACGCTGGTTACGGTAGATACCTCAAATCGTGACGGACAAATTCTGGCAAGCCAGGTTCGTACCACGCCGGTATCAGAAAGTAATGCACGTGAAATCAACCTTGCTCCGGTCAATAAGATGATCGAAGAGATCGTGCGGGCCAACGCGGGCTAATTCAAAGGTGCGTGTGATGCAACAGCAAAAACCGCTGGAAGGCGCGCAGCTCGTCATTATGACGATCGCGCTGTCCCTGGCGACATTCATGCAGGTGCTGGACTCCACCATTGCTAACGTGGCGATCCCCACTATCGCCGGGAACCTCGGCTCTTCACTGAGCCAGGGAACCTGGGTGATCACCTCATTCGGGGTGGCGAACGCTATCTCTATTCCGATCACCGGCTGGCTGGCAAAACGCTTTGGCGAAGTAAGACTCTTTATGTGGTCAACTATCGCCTTCGTCATTGCGTCATGGGCATGCGGGATGTCCACCAGCCTGAACATGCTGATTTTCTTCCGCGTAATCCAGGGTATTGTTGCCGGTCCATTAATTCCGCTGTCACAGAGCCTGTTGCTGAATAACTATCCACCCGCCAAGCGTTCCATCGCCCTCGCGCTATGGTCGATGACGGTGATTGTTGCCCCGATATGTGGTCCTATTCTTGGGGGCTATATCAGCGACAACTATCACTGGGGCTGGATATTTTTTATCAACGTGCCAATCGGTGCTGTAGTGGTATTGATGACCCTGCAAACCCTGCGCGGTCGAGAAACCAAAACCGAGCAGCGGCGCATTGACGCCATTGGTCTGGCACTGCTGGTCATCGGTATCGGCAGTTTACAGATTATGCTCGACCGCGGCAAAGAGCTGGACTGGTTCGCCTCGCAGGAGATTATCATCCTGACGGTGGTCGCCGTTATCGCTATCAGCTTCCTGATCGTCTGGGAGCTTACCGACGAGCACCCCATTGTCGATCTTTCGCTGTTTAAGTCGCGCAACTTTACCATCGGCTGTCTGTGTATCAGTCTGGCCTATATGCTCTACTTCGGCGCAATCGTCCTGCTGCCGCAGCTGTTGCAGGAGGTATACGGCTATACGGCAACCTGGGCTGGTCTGGCGTCAGCGCCGGTTGGGGTGATTCCGGTGATCCTGTCGCCGATTATCGGCCGCTTCGCGCACAAGCTGGATATGCGTCGGCTGGTGACGTTCAGTTTTATTATGTACGCCGTCTGTTTCTACTGGCGTGCGTGGACGTTCGAGCCGGGTATGGGCTTTGGCGCATCGGCCTGGCCGCAGTTTATTCAGGGGTTCGCGGTAGCCTGCTTCTTTATGCCGCTAACCACCATTACGCTGTCCGGTTTACCGCCTGAACGTCTGGCGGCGGCATCCAGCTTGTCGAACTTTACGCGAACGCTGGCAGGTTCCATCGGTACATCGATTACGACGACAATGTGGACGAACCGCGAGTCGCTGCACCATGCTCAGCTAACGGAATCTGTTAACCCCTACAACCCAAATGCACAGGCTATGTACGATAAGCTGCAGGATTTAGGGATGACGCACCAGCAGGCTTCAGGTTGGATAGCTCAGCAGATCACCAATCAGGGGCTGATTATTTCCGCTAACGAAATCTTCTGGATGTCGGCGGGGATATTCCTGGTCCTGCTTGGCCTGGTGTGGTTCGCCAAACCGCCCTTCGGTGCGGGCGGCGGTGGTGGTGGCGCACACTAACTATCTGATAAAAGGGATCTGCGGATCCCTTTTTTATTAGACCTACAATCAGAAGTAATATTTGAATCTCAGACGCCCGCCGTAACGCGCATCTTCGCTGTTATCACCATTAGTCGGATTGGCCTCTACCCATGAAGCATAGGCACCGAGATAGATGTTAAAGTTTTTCATATCCATCACATTGGGGAATAAATATGAGGCATGAATAGTGTGAATGTCATAATTGCCGGGATCGGTGATCCAGCAATCGTCCTCACAAACGGTATCGATATTGGTAGCATTGAAGGCTTCGATTTTGTTATGCGCATAGATATAACCCAGTTCAAATCGATGCCACAACGCATTCACCCCAGCGGTAAAATCTGTCTCATCGGTCGCATCCATATAGGCGGTATTCAGGTTAATCACTGCGCCATCTTCCGGGTCCGTTTTTTGACCATTCCAGGTCATGGTAAAACCATAGCCCGTACGATCTGACTGATCGATCCACGTCCCATTTTGGTAATAGCCGTAGGCGTTGTTAACGACGTTACTTTCCATCGCTATCGCCGTTGAAAAACGCCCGTTTTGCCAGGCGATAACCGGACGGACGTAAGCCACGTTTTTATCGTTGGTTAAATCCATTCCGTGGTACTGCTTCTCGGTATATAACGTACTGCCATTTTCCAGCAATGTGTTAACTTCGAAATACCAGTTGTCGATGGTTTTGCTCAGCAGGAAGTTACCCCCGCTGTCGCTACGTCCCCGTCCTTCTTTCATCATATAGATATAGCCGTAACCGTCACTGTAGAGATCGTTCGCTGTATTCCCCGAATATTCAACAAACGTATCCTGATTCAGCGGGAACATATCGTAGGCTTCAAAACGACCAACCTTAATTTTCCAGTCATTCTCACGACCAAAGAAGAAAACGGCATCATCGAGGTTCATTTTTCCGGTCAGGTCCGCCAGAGGCTGTACCGAGAACCCTGCAAAATTACCGTTGTCCCGCCGCTGGTAACCATCAAAGCCCAGCAACAGGCGTCCGTTAATATCCCAGCGTTCATTGGTTCCTGGTGCCCAATCTTTATTCGCTGATGTTCTCGTCGATGTCAGGCTACCGGAACGGCTTGCCGCATCCATATTAAATTCGACATCGCCATAGAACTTAATATCGCTGAAGCCAGATAATGTCAGCTTAGGCGGAGTTTCACCTGCTGCAATCGGCTCGGCAGACTGGACATTCACCGTCGGCGCAGCAGCGACCTGCTGCTGCTTCAGCGAGCGAATTTGCGCCTCAGCATCGGATGCCCGTTTTTCGGCATTAACAACACGTTGCTCCAGTTCAGCCAGACGCTGCTCAATAGTGATATTATTTGCTGCCCAAAGGTTATGAGAAAAGCAAGCACCGATCATCAGCGCCAAATATTTAGCCTTCATTTTCATCCCTAAAGTTTAATGTATACCAGATAAGATTTGATAAAAGCCCTATCTACCGGCTATTAAGGAAGGTGCGAACAAGTTCCTGATATGAGATCATCATATTCATCCGGAGCGCATCCCAGAGGGACATCATGAGCCAT
>NZ_JAOWHW010000016.1:0-1467 GCF_030332425.1 Citrobacter sp. Cpo142 | reverse complement strand
TGTGGCGGCGCTGATGGCCATCGATGCCGGACTTGAGCGACTACGGCACGCGGTGCTGGAAAAAGGGGCTGAGGATGATCGTTAAGTTTCATCCCAGGGGGCGCGGCGGTGGTGCCGGCCCGGTGGATTATCTGCTGGGAAAAGACCGGCTGCGCACCGGTGCCAGTGTTCTGCAGGGCAAGCCGGAGGAAGTCCGTGAGCTTATTGACGCCTCACCCTATGCCAAAAAATATACCTCCGGGGTGTTGTCGTTTGCCGAACAGGATTTGCCCCCCGGTCAGCGGGAAAAGCTGATGGCGAGTTTTGAGCGGGTTCTGATGCCCGGCCTCGATAAAGACCAGTACAGCGTACTGTGGGTCGAGCATCAGGATAAGGGACGGCTGGAGCTTAACTTCCTGATCCCGAACACGGAACTGTTGACCGGCAAGCGGCTCCAGCCGTATTACGACCGCGCCGACCGTCCACGCATCGATGCCTGGCAGACCATCGTTAACGGTCGGCTGGGACTGCACGACCCGAACGCGCCGGAAAACCGGCGTGTGCTGGTCACACCATCCGCGCTACCAGAAGCGAAGCAGGAGGCCGCAGAAACGATCACACGAGGTTTGCTTGCCCTTGCCTCATCCGGGGAGGTGAAAAACCGTCAGGACGTCACTGAGGTGCTGGAAAACGCAGGTTTTGAGGTGGTGCGCACCACAAAAAACAGTATCAGCATTGCCGACCCGGACGGGGGGCGAAACATCCGACTTAAGGGGGCCATCTATGAGCAGTCTTTTAACGCTGGCGAAGGACCTGGAGCTGAAATCGAAAGAGCAGCAGCAATCTACAGAAAGGATGCTGAAAACCGTATTCAGCGAGCACGAACGGTCTGTAAGGCAGGAACTGAACGAAAGCGCGAAGAGAATCAGCGACGCCATCAGCGCCCACGAGAAGGGTATGACAGAGGCGATGCAGTCGAACCGGCTGAGCGTGATGCGTATGGTCGGGCGGACGTGGCTGACCATCACGATGGTATCCGGGCTACTGTTTTCCAGCCTGAGCGGGGTACTGTGGTACCAGGGGAGTCTGATAGCGTCCAACCAGGCGGAAATTGTGAAGCAGAATGCGGCGCTGTCAACGCTGAACGCGAAGACGTGGGGCGTGACGCACCAGGAAGACAACAACGGACGTTTCCTTGTGCTGCCGAAGGGAATGAAAGCCGAAACGGGCTGGACGGCGGACAACGGGAAGCGGAACGCAGTGAAGCTGGTGAAGGAGTGAGGGCTGATGACCGAGCTGGAAACACAGTTGCTGAGCGCATTAGAGCAGCTACAGCAGGACTACTCGCAAAGGCTGGACGAATGGGAGAGCGCCTTCGCGGAATGGCAGAGGATGTGTGGTCTTATGCAACGGGAGAACGCGGCGCTGAGCGAGCGCGTCACAAACTTGAGTCAGCAAGTGGATCGCTTGAGCGGGCAACTGAGTCGT
>NZ_JAOWHW010000002.1:0-221 GCF_030332425.1 Citrobacter sp. Cpo142 | reverse complement strand
AACCTGTCATTGCCCTGTACTGAATAGCCAGCCCTCCGGGGCTGGCCTTTTTGTTTCGGTCAGTCCCAAAATTTTGTTAAGGAAGGTGCGAACAAGTTCCTGATATGAGATCATCATATTCATCCGGAGCGCATCCCAGATGGACATCATGAGCCATCAACTCACCTTCGCCGATAGTGAATTCAGCACTAAGCGCCGTCAGACCCGAAAAGAGATTTTCC
>NZ_JAOWHW010000015.1:0-573 GCF_030332425.1 Citrobacter sp. Cpo142 | reverse complement strand
AAAAAAAGGCAGTAACACTGCCTTTTAATCAAACTTAATGTGCAGGTCGGATTATTTCATTATTCAAAGCATCTGCAAACTTATCATCAATTAACGCACCAACAACTGCTGCGAGTAGAATACCGGCGATACCAACAGCAATAGCAGGAACTCCAAGAGATAAGGCATATGCTCCTAATGTAGCGGAAAAAATCCCCAGAGCAACAGAGGAAGCTATACCACTGAGCACCCAGGATTCCACCTCCAGCATCAGCGGCCCCCAGTTCCCGGTTTCATACCCCTCAATGCTCTTCTCCCGGACCTTCTCAACCTTCATCACCACGTCGGCGACTTTAAAAGCCTTGCTGAGATTACCCAGTTTATTCGCCATATCCTGAGCATCAACATGTTTCCAGGCATTAACCAGAGCATCTCTGTCCGCCTTATTAATTTTCATGGCTGGGTTGGCTGTGATTTTATTCAGCGATGCCATTGCATCATCAAAGCTACGGATGGTCTTCCCCTGAAAATTTTTAATATTGTCCGCAATATCTTTCGCTATCGCCTTATATTTATCTCCAAGATGCTCGCCGA
>NZ_JAOWHW010000014.1:0-919 GCF_030332425.1 Citrobacter sp. Cpo142 | reverse complement strand
TCCCTGGTCAATAATCCTGTTTCGCCGGCAGGTCAGAATGGCGGGAAGTCTCCTGTTCAGACTGCTGTGGAAAATTATCTGATGGTACAGTCAGGAAACCTGCCACCGGGCTACTGGCTCAGTAATGGCAAGGTTATGACGGAGGTTCGTGAGGAACGTACTTCTGGCGGCGGTGGGAAAAACGGGAACGAGCGAACCTGGACTGTGAAAGTTCCCCGGGAAGTACCTCAGCTTACGGCATCCTATAACGAGGGGATGAGAATCCGACAGGAGGCAGCTGACCGTGCCAGAGCGGAAGCAAATGCCCGCGCTCTGGCTGAAGAGGAAGCCCGTGCCATCGCATCAGGAAAGAGCAAAGCTGAGTTTGATGCAGGTAAGCGGGTGGAGGCCGCACAGGCAGCGATTAATACAGCACAACTCAATGTTAATAACCTCAGCGGCGCTGTCAGTGCTGCAAATCAGGTTATAACTCAGAAACAGGCTGAAATGACGCCCCTGAAAAATGAGCTTGCAGCCGCTAACCAGCGTGTCCAGGAGACGCTTAAATTTATCAATGATCCTATTCGTAGCCGGATTCATTTTAATATGCGAAGTGGCCTGATTCGCGCTCAACATAACGTTGATACTAAACAGAATGAAATTAATGCAGCAGTGGCTAACCGTGATGCTCTGAATAGCCAATTGTCTCAGGCTAATAATATCCTGCAGAATGCCCGGAACGAAAAGAGTGCGGCTGATGCAGCACTTTCAGCTGCCACAGCACAGCGGTTACAGGCAGAAGCCGCACTCAGGGCTGCTGCTGAGGCTGCAGAAAAAGCGCGCCAGCGCCAGGCTGAAGAAGCCGAACGTCAGCGTCAGGCTATGGAAGTTGCGGAAAAAGCCAAAGATGAGCGGGAGCTGCTTGAAAAAACCAGTGAAC
>NZ_JAOWHW010000013.1:0-338 GCF_030332425.1 Citrobacter sp. Cpo142 | reverse complement strand
ATGCGCTTATAGAACGTAGACGGGAAACATTTTCCGGGACCAATGTTGTAGGGGCAGAAAGACGCGATCCCGGCTTTCTGTGGTTCGGTCAGTGGTACTTTGATATTTCGGTCAACCCACGCCAGCGCCTTGTCGCGTTCAATGGCGTTTACCTGGGCGCATTTCTCAGCTGACAGCTTCATGCCCTGTACTACTGGCTTGCCATCAACCATCGTGGCACCACGACAAATCGTCCAGAGTCCGCCGCCGTCGCGATATGCCTGCTCGCTATTACCCTCTTTCTCATCCAGAAACTGATCGAGAATCACGGGCGCGGAAGCCCCGGCAAGAATCAAACC
>NZ_JAOWHW010000012.1:0-232 GCF_030332425.1 Citrobacter sp. Cpo142 | reverse complement strand
AAAACGGAATCTATGGTCACTCCCGTTTTTGCAACACCGATTTTGACGACAAGTTGGCTTGCTTGAATCTATCCGGCGTCTGAATGGGATTTTATTCCCGCGCCTCGATGAGTTCCGCGCCTGATGAACCTCCAGAAAATATACGGCTTCAATGAGCCTTTCCGTTTTACAGGTTCCTCAACAGGCCGGTGGGCCGTTAGTATCATCAATATCAGTATTCGCAAAACCAGAT
>NZ_JAOWHW010000011.1:0-5226 GCF_030332425.1 Citrobacter sp. Cpo142 | reverse complement strand
CCACTGACGTATCATTTGGTCCGCCCGAAACAGGTTGGCCAGCGTGAATAACATCGCCAGTTGGTTATCGTTTTTCAGCAACCCCTTGTATCTGGCTTTCACGAAGCCGAACTGTCGCTTGATGATGCGAAATGGGTGCTCCACCCTGGCCCGGATGCTGGCTTTCATGTATTCGATGTTGATGGCCGTTTTGTTCTTGCGTGGATGCTGTTTCAAGGTTCTTACCTTGCCGGGGCGCTCGGCGATCAGCCAGTCCACATCCACCTCGGCCAGCTCCTCGCGCTGTGGCGCCACTTGGTAGCCGGCATCGGCTGAGACAAATTGCTCCTCTCCATGCAGCAGATTACCCGGCTGATTGAGGTCATGCTCGTTGGCCGCGGTAGTGACCAGGCTGTGGGTCAGGCCACTCTTGGCATCGACCAAGGTGCCTTGAGTCATCATGACGCCTGCTTCGGCCAGCCAGCGATTGATGGTCTTGAACAATTGGCGGGCCAGTTGATGCTGCTCCAGCAGGTGGCGGAAATTCATGATGGTGGTGCGGTCCGGCAAGGCGCTATCCAGGGATAACCGGGCAAACAGACGCATGGAGGCGATTTCGTACAGAGCATCTTCCATCGCGCCATCGCTCAGGTTGTACCAATGCTGCATGCAGTGAATGCGTAGCATGGTTTCCAGCGGATAAGGTCGCCGGCCATTACCAGCCTTGGGGTAAAACGGCTCGATGACTTCCACCATGTTTTGCCATGGCAGAATCTGCTCCATGCGGGACAAGAAAATCTCTTTTCTGGTCTGACGGCGCTTACTGCTGAATTCACTGTCGGCGAAGGTAAGTTGATGACTCATAATGAACCCTGTTCCATGGCTCCAGATGACAAACATGATCTCATATCAGGGACTTGTTCGCACCTTCCCTAGATACCGCAGAAGAGCTGTTTCGGCAAAAATACTGTAATAGGACTAGGCCGCTTTACATAAGCGGTACGGCTTTACTGGATCAGTCTAAACCTGTTTTATTCATCATTTACTTCGAACAATTCTTCAATAGATTTTGTCGGGTAAAAGAGCGAGTTACAGTTTTCTTCCTTTAACTGAATGAAACCCAGTCGAAGGTAGAATTTTTTGGCGTTGTCGTTCAGCGCTTCCACGAACATTCCGTGTATACCCACAGCCTGCGAGGCCTGATACACGACTTTCATCGCATGGGTAACAAGTGTTTCTCCATATCCCTGGTGGTGAATGCTTTTATCAATTGCCAGACGGCCCAAAGTCACGCTCGGCACATTCTTGTAGGGTACACGCTTTTGTTGTGTTTTGCTGGGTAGAAGTATTTTCTCAAAGCAACTTCCTGATAGCGTGTAGTACCCCATCACACGCGGTTTATTCTCTCTCGTCACGAGAACATAACCACGTAAGATCTTACTGTTATGCTGCCGTTTCAGATGGTCAGTAAGAAAAGTATTCAGATACTCTTCTCCACAATCGAAGTTGCTTAATTCATATTCAACTTCCTCTGAAAAAATCTCAATCCTTAAACCCTCCATTTATTACTCCAGTTCCCGGAGACGGTTAGCGGCGCGTTTCAGCCGGTCATTCGGTGCTGGCGGATTAATGATTGCATCCATAACCAGGTTCCAAGACTCCTCATTGAGGAGCAGACGACGGTGCTGGTCAATAACTTCTGCAGCGCGTTCTGAGGCGGTACTGACCATGAACTGCGAAATTGACTGGTTAGTCATTGCTGCAGCTTCTTCGATCATGTGTTTGTCGTCTTCATTTAATCTCAGGTCAATGCGCTGCTTTTTCAGTGCTGACATGGTTTCTCTCCCAGGCCACTCTTTAATCTGAGAGAGCGGACAGTTTTGTTGAGTTCGGGACTTAAGGCGATAGCATGTACGGATGTATACCGTACAATTATAATAGAGTTATGGTATGCATGTTTCAACCACTAGTTGGCTGTGGATCCGGGTACAGCACGTAAAGGTGTAGAGAAAAACTTCTCGATGTTGATCGGTCAGGCTCAAATTACCGTTGCTGTGTCTGATCGGAAGAAACCAGAATCAAACTGTACTATGTAACCTCCGTATCATGGCTCTGAGAGAAGTGCAGTTTTGACATAGTCTGTATTGAGAAATGAATAGATCAGTGCTCGCCGCAGTCCGGTGACCGGGCTTATGCCCGCGAACCGGCGAGGAAGCGCAATAGCACAGATGCTGGCAGGAGCAGGTACGCGTTGTTGCCGGTATGAAAAGGGATCATTAATGAACAGTCTGAATTACCTTGTCGGTCAGCAGGTTATCCACATATACAGTCATTCGATCCAGTAATAAGATCCTTAAAGCGATCCCTGTAAGATCCAAAGAAGATCCCGACACCTCTGAAGGCCGCGTCAGGACTGAGCCTGGAGCATGATCACATAAGCTGTAGCATGTTAATCATAAGCTGTAACTGGTAGACAATAAGCTGTATTATGCAACGGATATGCTGTAATAAGCGATTGATATAAACTACAGTGAGTATGTCACCTGAAAGTTCATCAGGGCTGTGCATAAACTGAAGCCAGTTGTCTGGCGTTTTACAGGCCATAACATGAGAACAGTGGCTGCTTTTATTCTAAAACAATCCACCGATCGGGGGGCTCTCTGGACAAGGACAATCTGGACTTAAAAAAGTTGTTTGAAGAGGTGGATAAATCCTCCGGTGAAGTCGTAAATCTCACTCCTAATGCCAGTAATACAGTGCAGCCAGTGGCACTGATGCGGCTCGGAGTGTTTGTCCCTACTCTCAAATCACTGAAAAACAGTAAAAAGAACACGCTTTCGCGTACTGATGCGACGGAAGAACTGACGCGTCTATCTCTCGCCAGAGCCGAAGGGTTTGATAAGGTGGAGATCACCGGTCCCCGCCTGGATATGGATAATGACTTCAAGACCTGGGTAGGGGTGATCCATTCCTTTGCACGCCATAAGGTTATCGGCGATAAGGTTGAACTGCCGTTTGTTGAGTTCGCCAAACTCTGTGGGATCCCCTCCAGTCAGTCATCACGCAAGCTCCGGGAGCGTATCAGCCCCTCGCTAAAACGTATCGCGGGTACCGTGATCTCGTTTTCCCGCACGACCGAAAGTCACACCAAAGAGTACATCACACACCTGGTGCAGTCGGCCTACTATGATACGGAGAAGGATATCGTCCAGTTGCAGGCCGATCCGCGCCTCTTTGAACTCTACCAGTTTGACCGGAAAGTGTTACTGCAGCTCAAGGCCATCAATGCCCTGAAACGCCGGGAGTCCGCCCAGGCCCTTTATACCTTTATAGAGAGTCTGCCCCGGGATCCGGCACCGATATCTCTGGCGCGTCTGCGGGCCCGCCTGAACCTGAAATCCCCTGTGTTCTCGCAGAACCAGACGGTGAGGCGTGCCATGGAGCAGCTCCGGGAGATTGGCTATCTGGATTACACGGAGATCCAGCGGGGACGCACTAAACTCTTCTGCATTCATTACCGGCGGCCCAAGTTAAAACCACCGCATGATGAGAGTGCTGAGAACCCTCAACTGCCAGCCGCACCGGGTGATGTGAGTCCGGAGATGGCTGAGAAATTGGCGCTTTTAGAGAAACTTGGCATCACGCTCGATGACCTGGAAAAACTCTTCAAATCCCGCTGAACATAAGCTGTAGTGAGTAACACCTCTCTGTTTACTTGCTACAGCTTATATTGCTGCCTCTGGTGAGTGTCCTGCTCACTACAGCTTATATAAGCGGTGATGAGTGCGGCTCATGTCTGAGGCCCGTGCTTCCTGAGCAACAAACTTCCACCATTGTTTTTCTGCAGTTGCCGCAGCCCTGCGGACTTATTGCATCAGGCTTCCACATATCACAATCTGCTTACTCCAGCTTATGTTGCCTGCTACAGCTTATTTCACTCACTACAGCTTATCTCCGGGAAGATTTACTCACTACAGCTTATATAAACTGTGGCGAGTGACGTTGTCACGTCAGAGGGGGAAGTGTCCGGAGGATCTGCGCGGCATCATGCCCGTCACCGGTGAACGGCACGGCTAGTGTGGCCGCCATATCCAGCGCAAACACTCTGGTATATACCTCCATCGAGCGCGGATCCTTGTGGCCGGCCAGCGCCTGAATCACTTTCCGGGGCTGGCGGTGATAGAGCATATGCATGATATAGCTGTGCCGGAAGGTATGGGGCGTTACCGGAATTGAAAAATGGACCCCGTCAGCTTCGGCCCGCTTAACGGCCTGCTTCAGCCAGTTACGCATGGTTTCATCGGTGACGGCCCACAGCGGTTCACGCCGGCGGGGACGGGTGGTGACCATCCAGCTCGCCATCTGCCTGACATAGCTTATATCGGTCAGCGGGACCAGGCGGACCTCATCTTTCGGTGGGCGCCCGCGTCGGGCCCGTACTTTTTCAGACAGTACCCGCACAAAGGGTCGCAGACCATCGAGATCAAATGACTCCGGGGTCAGCGTCCGGGCTTCTCCGATACGGATACCGGTGTTCCACATGGTGGCGAACAGCATGTGATGGCGCTGGTCGGGCATATACCAGAGGAGGGCACTCACTTCCGGCGCCAGCAGATAAGCCGGGGTGGCACCGGTGGAGGTGGCCATGCGTCGTAATGCCACGGCGGTCGCAAAATCAACGCCCGGGGCGATCGGCAACAACGAAACGCGTTCTGGTGAATTCTGCAGGGGAATGACGTTGTTCATCGGCTATTTTTCACGTAGCGCACGCACTTTTTATGGATACAGGTATTTTGCACCTGACCGGCCGATCCTGCCATGACAATAAATCGCAGCGCGCGGATCCTTTTATTGTCTTATCCCGCATTATTGCGGGTAAAACCAAATGCGTAAAGGATCCTTTTTCAACATAGATCCACGTTAAAGCCAGTCATGACGCGGCCTGAGGGCTGTTTTACGGTTTTTGGGAGAAATGGGGTAATGCCAGGACATACATGATCGGACCATAATGAGAATGGAGCAGAGAAGAAGAGGATGCGCTACGTGAATTCTGACCTGGTACACCCCTGTAACCCTGTCAGTTTTCACGTAGCGCAATGTGGTAACTGACTATTGCCAGTTGATATGACGGCCGGCATTCTGATGCTGACTTAATATACGGATAATAGGTAATGCTGCCAACTTACTGATTTAGTGTATGATGGTGATTTTAAGGTGCTTGCGTGGCTTCCATTTCCATCAGATGTC
>NZ_JAOWHW010000010.1:0-3155 GCF_030332425.1 Citrobacter sp. Cpo142 | reverse complement strand
TGGTAAGCAGAGTTTTTGAAATGTAAGGCCTTTGAATAAGACAAAAGGCTGCCTCATCGCTAACTTTGCAACAGTGCCCCCTGTCAGGGTAAATGGCTATGCGAAGCGGGTTTTGCACCCGGCCAACATTACACGGTGAAAATTAGCGAGGGCTGTCTGGTGCTTGTGGCGATGAATACGCAGGAGGAAGCGCTGCTTACTCAACTAGACTCCGCACGCCAAACCGTCGCGGAAATGAAGCGCGCGTTAAAACAGATCGGGAATACATTTAAAGCCGCCTGACAACACACCGAGGCAGACGCGCAGCCTGCCTCGGTAATCTTCAGTAGAAACGGCGACGGAACCTGGCTCCGCCATCCACTGACGTGCATTCACACACTAAATGCCACGTCTAAATTTAACGCATCAAGCGCGACAGGCTTCCCGATGAAATACCCTTGCGCCTCGTCACAGTGATATTGTTTAAGCCTTTTCAACTGCTCCGCCGTTTCCACGCCTTCAGCGGTGATAGCCAGCGAATAGGCTTTGCCAAGGCCGATAATATTCTCAACGATGATTTTGGCGTTTTCCGATTCCTCCATGGCGAACACAAAAGATTTATCCAGCTTTATTCCGTCGAACGGGAAGCGTTTCAGATAGCTTAATGCCGAGTAGCCGGTTCCAAAGTCATCAATCAAAAAGCGTACGCCGATATCCTTCAGCTGCTTCATGGTTTCCAGCGTGATATCCGGATTGGAAATCGTCACGTTTTCGGTAATTTCTAACTCCAGCCGGGACGGTTTAAGCCCCGATTTTTGCAGCGCAGCCTTTACCCGTTTCGCCAGGCCACGGGTATTAAACTCCACCGCCGAAATATTGACCGAAATAACCAAATCGGGCGAGAGATGCACCATATCTTTACAGGCTTTCTCCAGCACCACATCACTCATGGCAACGATCAGGCCCGTCTCTTCCGCAAGCGGGATGAACTGATCCGGCATCAGTAAACCGAGACGCGGATGCTGCCAGCGAACCAGTGCTTCGACAGCAGCGATACGCGAGGTTTCAATGTCGTAACGGGGCTGATAAACCAGCTGAAACTGGTCTGTGCATAACGCTTCACGAAACTCTTTTTCCATTTCCCGGCGCTGAATTAAGTACTCGCCCATGTTGGGTTCGTAAAACACCCAGTTATTGCGACCGGTATTTTTCGCTTTATACAATGCGATATCGGATAACCGAATCAGATCGCTGGCGTTCATTGCATCCTGAGGCGCCAGTGCAATCCCCATACTCACGCTGATATACACTTCATTGCCGTTAACGATAAAAGGCCGGCTTATTTCACTGGCAATGCGCTGGCAGAGCGTCTCTATGTCTTTACGCACATAAATATCCGGCAGAATAAGGATAAACTCATCTCCGCCCTGCCGGGCAACCAGATCGATTTTACGGGTACAGGACCGCAACCGGCTGGCGACTTCATTGAGTAACGCATCGCCCGCATTGTGGCCGAATAAATCATTTACCGGTTTGAATTTATCCAGGTCGAGGCTGATCATGGCCAGGGGATGATCCGGATCGGGTAAAGAACGCAGCTCACCTTCCAGAAACTCTTTCATTCTGACCCGGTTTGGCAGGCCGGTTAATTCATCATGCCGCGATAAATACTCGGCACGCTCCTGCGCCTCCACTTCCAGAGTGACATCGGTCACCGTACCGCGAAAGCCCATAGAACCATCATCCATAATGGCGCGCTTCGCCACCACATTGCAGTAACGCTGATGGCCCTGATCTGAGAAATAGCGGGCCTTTTTGAGCGTGTAATTACTGCTCGTCTGCGGATTCAGCAGCCAGTGATGAAAAAGGATTTTGTCGCTGTGGATGAAATCCAACATGTTCCGCCCAAGCCAGTCGTCAGAATGATGACCGGTAACGCCGGAAAAACGGTCGGATAACCACGTTAGCCGTGCCTCGCTGTCCGCTTCCCAAATCCAGTCGGTGGTGGCTTCAATGACGTCGCGAAAGCGTCGTTCACTTGCCGTAAGCGCTTGTCGGCTTTGCTCAAGCAGGGAAACATTTTCGTCATTAATTTGCGCTTTGATTAACGCACCACGCCGCATCAACCAGGTAAATGCAATGGTCGATAACATCAGAATGATGATTAACGGCAGCTCCCGGTTCATCAGCGCTCTGCCCGGATCGTCGCTTCGCCACTCAATCAGAACATCGCCATTATCAATGGGTAAAATAAGCTGAGCTTCCCGGTAGTCGGCTTTCAGGTGTGGCTCCATTCTGCCGAACGTATGCGCATTATGAATGCCGTATTCGTTGCCCATTTTCTCCAGTTTAACGGGCGTTAACACGTCGGCGAAAATCAGTACCGAGGCATCTTCCGCCACCGGCGTGATGCTTTCATCGTCTCCCGACGTGATCCGGGCCGCCGTCAGTAAGGTGAGTTGCCCGTTGGTCATCATAAGGCGTGAGACGGCTTTACCCTGGCTTTGTGAGAGGTCGTTAAAAAGTTCTTTGGTGATGTTCCGGTTGAGCCATTTCTCGAAAGGCTGGCTGACAAGATTTCCTTCAATGACGCTATAACGCGTCTCCCCGGCGGGAGACAAAACAAATACGCCTTCATACTGGTAATTCGTGTAAAGCGATTCACCAAGGTTCTGGCTGTCCCATGCCCATTTAACATTCACCTGCTTGTGCAAATTATTATACGCTTCGCCCCAGTCGGCATTATCCATTAAATTTGTGCGTATCTTTTCCTGCCGGTTAGTGAGGGCTTTTTGCAAAAGTAAACTGCTGCGCGCGTCTGCTTTATTATTAAGATTATCCGCGATATATAAAAGACTCACTATTGCCGCCAGAAAGAGACTGCTCAGCAACGCCGCGGTAATAATAAAATTTTTCTTTACTATGCCACTGGTTTCTCCTGAAAAACTACTTACTTTGTTGAAGCGCTGCCAGTTCATTTTCCCCATCTCTTAACGGTGAGAGTCCATTGGCCTGAAATAGGCACAGCCCGCAGAGGCAGTATCGGCAGAAACGGATTTTTTCTCCAGAATTTTTTGAGCACTTTTTTTTGCTTTAGCTAGGGAAGGTGCGAATAAGCAGGTCATTTCTTCCCAAGCTGACTCGCTGATTAAAATTTCGCGGATCTGGGCCGATTT
>NZ_JAOWHW010000009.1:0-258 GCF_030332425.1 Citrobacter sp. Cpo142 | reverse complement strand
TGGGTGCCTCAATGATGGTGGCATCCACCAAAGTGCCTTGGGTCATCATGACGCCTGCTTCGGCCAGCCAGCGATTGATGGTCTTGAACAATTGACGGGCCAGTTGATGCTGCTCGAGCAGGTGGCGGAAATTCATGATGGTGGTGCGATCCGGCAGGGCGCTATCCAGGGATAATCGGGCAAACAGGCGCATGGAGGCGATTTCGTACAGGGCATCTTCCATGGCACCGTCGCTCAGGTTGTACCAATGCTGCATGC
>NZ_JAOWHW010000152.1:11402-34853 GCF_030332425.1 Citrobacter sp. Cpo142 | reverse complement strand
CTTTGAATGGGTTCATGTGCAGCTCCATCAGCAAAAGGGGATGATAAGTTTATCACCACCGACTATTTGCAACAGTGCCTTTATATTCAGGAGGCACTGGCATGGACAAGAGAGTGATATTTGCGGTTGCCGGCTCGGGCAAGACCACGCTGCTGATACGACGGTTGAGTGAGGACCGGAGGACGCTGCTCCTGACCTTCACCGTGAATAATGAAGCGCATCTGCGGGCGCAGATTATCAGACGTTTTGGCTTTATCCCGGACGGGATCAGGGTGATGACCTGGTTTGAGTTTCTGCACGGTTTTTGCTTCCGGCCTTACCTGCAGGAGCAGCTGGTATCGCGTGGCCTGAGCTTCGACCAGCCCCCACCCAGAATACCGCGCACGAATGCCCGGCATTATCAGGATCCCGCCGGACGGCTGTATCACCGGAGGCTCGCACACTTGCTGACAGCCCGCGGGCTGCTGCCGGATATCCGTACCCGGCTTGCCCGTTACTACGATGAACTGCTTGTCGATGAAGTCCAGGACTTTGCCGGACATGACTTTAATTTTCTGCTGGAGCTCTGCCGCGCGGAAATCACTGTGCTCTGTTGCGGCGATTTTTATCAACATACCTTTGATACAAGCCATGACGGCAACGTTAATTCAACGCTGCACGATGACATTACGCGATATGAGGCCCGCTTCGACGCAGCAGGTTTCAAGGTTGACCGGGACACGCTCAACCGAACATGGCGTTGCTCAGCTTCAGTGTGCGAGTTTATCACCGGGCAACTGAACATCCGTATCGCTGCCCATGGGAGACATGCCACCCTGATTGAAACGATCACAGATGCAGAGCGCACAGCCACCCTGCACGCCGATAATACGGTGATTAAGCTCTTCTATCGTGAACATCACCGTTACGGCTGCTATTCCATGAACTGGGGCGTCAGTAAAGGGCTCGACCACTTTAAGGATGTCTGCATTGTGATGGGATCCTCCCACTGGAAACTTCTAACCCGTCAGGAACTGGCAGCCCTTCCACCGTCGTCCCGTAACAGGCTGTACGTGGCATGCTCACGGGCGCGCGGCAACATTTATTTTGTTCCCGAAACTCATCTGCGCCGATTCCGAAATTGAGTTAGCTGCTTCTCAGTAGGGCACAATTCCGAAATAAAGCTGTATGGCCAACGACGTCACTTCAGGCTGGAAAAGTGCGGATCCGGTTTTGGTATTTTTCGGATCTGCGATGGATAAATGAGAAAACAGGATATGCACAGCATATCCATATGCCATGCATCTGCATATGTGACACCTATACAAATCAATCCGGCAGGCATATACTGCACATATGCACTCACACATCATGCATGATCAGCCGGAGGAACATCCATGCGCACAGTTTCTATATTTAAAAACGGCAATAACCGCGCCATCCGTCTGCCCCGGGACCTGGATTTTGACGGCGTCAGCGAGCTGGAGATCGTCCGGGAAGGGGACAGCATCATTCTGCGTCCCGTCCGGCCGACCTGGGGCTCATTCGCGCAGCTGGACAGGGCCGATCCGGACTTTATGGCGGAGCGTGAGGATGTGGTCAGCGATGAAGGACGCTTTGAGCCATGAAGAAAACCTGGATGCTCGACACTAACATCTGCTCGTTCATCATGCGCGAGCAGCCGGCAGCGGTGCTGAAGCGCCTGGAGCAGGCGGTGCTGCGCGGTGATCGCATCGTGGTCTCGGCCGTGACGTACGCCGAGATGCGCTTCGGCGCCACCGGCCCGAAGGCCTCGCCGCGCCATATTCAGCTGGTCGACGCGTTCTGCGCGCGCCTCGATGCTGTCCTGCCCTGGGACCGCGCCGCGGTGGACGCCACGACGGACATCCGGGTGGCGCTGCGCCTCGCCGGGACGCCGATCGGCCCGAACGACACGGCCATTGCCGGGCACGCCATCGCGGCCAGTGCCGTCCTGGTGACGAACAATGTGAGAGAGTTTGCGCGGGTCCCGGGCCTGATGCTGGAAGACTGGGTAAAATAAAACCGAAAAAAAATGTCGTTACGGAGACGACAGACATGAATGCTGAACACCCGAACTACGGCTGGCTTTTCAGTGAACGGGGTTCGAGGTCCAATGATGTAAAAAACCACGCTAAGAGGTTAATTCATTGTTTGTATTGAAATTTAACGGTCTTAACTCGCCCTTCAAAAATATCTTCTGGTAACGAAAACGTATAGCAAGTCGAGGAAAATATCTGGAAGGCAGCATCGGCGAACAAATTTCTTTGTATCGTGAAAACTTTCCCGAAAACTAGGAGGAAATGGAAGAGGATGGTTTCTGACGAAAAAATGCCCTGGCGGCATAGTCTGGATCCATGACTATGGCTATGAAGACTGGACCTGATACACCGCTAGTCATAACGACTCTTCGGAGCCGTTAAGCAGTCACTCGCCAATACGAAGGTCAAATAAAGTTACGCAATGACCACCCGCCAGACTCCCCCTGAAAGGGGGGAGAATGCGCGGGCAAATGTTCAGGCCATCATTCGGCCGCCTGTGATTTACAAGGGTTAGCGTCGTCAGTCTTCAGAGTTCATGGTCCCACGGCGGGTTAGCCCCTGGCCTGGAGACCGTCACCGCGGCGGCACGCATACCGAGATTGATCGCGCGGCGCACCTGCTCTCGTGACAATGTGACTAATTTAGGCTTCTCAAGGAGTCCGGCCTGCGAAAGGCTGGCGAGAATACCGGCATTGACCGTGTCCCCGGCGCCGACGGTATCGGCAACCGTTACGCGAACTCCTGGAACATGAAGATGGAAATTAGCGGTCCAGGCATCGGCGCCGTCAGCCCCGCGGGTGACCACAATAAGTTTTGGTCCCAGAGCAAGCCAACGGCGTATGACCTCGTGTTCTTCGCCGGGTTCGGCAAACCACGCGAGGTCCTCATCGGAAAGCTTGACGATATCCGCTAGGGCAATCATCCGCATCATGCGCGCTAGGTGTTTCTGCCGGTCCAGGATGAAGATTTCACGGATATTGGGATCGAGGAACATCACCCGGCGCGGCGCCTCTCTTACCATCAGCTCTTCATAAACGCTGCCGCACGGTTCGGCTATCAGGCTGATGCAGCCGAACAGGACGGCAGATACGTCATCACCGAGCGTCGGCAGGTCGCTTTCAGTCAGCATTCTGCCGGCGCTATTCTCATCGTAAAAGGTATAGCGCGCCTGTCCGCCTTCCAGCCTGACAAAGGCCAGCGTGGTCGGTAGCGGTGCGCGGGTTGAGGGCGAATAATCCACGCCAGAGGCCTCAAGCGTGTGGCGCAGCATGTCACCCATAAAATCGTCCGATAAACCGGAAAACAGCGCGACCGCTATCCCCTGGCGCCCCAGGGCAATGGCGGTATTGAACGCCGCGCCGCCGACGCAGGGCGTAAAGGCGGGAGCATTTTCACGGCTCCGGCAGGGCAGCATATCGATCAGGGCTTCTCCGCAGCAAAGGATCATGGCTTTTCCTCCTGACTCACCGCGACCTGCGGCGGCGTTTCCAGATTGTCGGCTACCTGCATCCAGTTGTCAGCGAATATCCCGCAGGCGGTTTTGATATCAACCCCGACCGGAAGCTCCGGACACTCGTTTTCCCCGTTGCTGCCCCAGTTCACCCAACCGGACTGACGGCGCTGGACTATCTGAAACGCGCCGGAGGGGCGGGAGGTCCACCAGATCATCGCCCGGCCGCTCGCTGAATCGTACTCGACGGTTTTACTGGCTGGTCCCGGGAACACGGTTTCATCCGGCACAGCGGAAACGTTGACGGGAGAATCAGTCAGGTGCCATTTCCGTTCATTCAGGTCGGCTCGTACGTGCGCCCGGGCGCGCACTACGCCAAGCCTTTCGCGGATTTCAGTTTCATCCAGCACGTTTTCCCAGCGGCAGAACATTCGCCAGTAAAGATCCCAATGAGCGGAGGCCATATCGGCGAGCTGTTCGCGGAATTCGGCAAATTTCGGACTCTGGTTTTCAGAGGTGGTAACGGTATGAGCCACCATGGCGACCAGCTCTTCGGCGTAGGGATCGCCTGCGCGATAGCGGGTACCGCCGTAGGCCGCGAAGCGGTCAAACAGCAGTTTTCCCGGACCGCTTTCAAACTCGTCGCCGACGGTGATCTTGTTGGTCACTGAACGCCCGTTAATGACCGTCGAAAAGTCATCAACCCAGTAGCGCCGCTGAAACCACGGGGTATTCCAGCTGAACTTCCAGTCGATGGTGAAGTGCTTACCGCGCAGCTCCGCTAATAATCCATCGGGGATCGTGCCGTGCATGCGATAGTGATGATAGACTGGGCCTTCCTCAACAATTTCAATATCTACGAGGGTATGTTCCGGCGGGTTAATCAGCCCATTTTCCGGGGTAAAGAACGGACCGTAAAAACCGCCGATGGCGTTATTCCCGGAAGGAAGCAGCTCGACGTTGTCCTGCAGACAGCGAAAATGGCGCAGTCCCCACTTGGATGAACCCACGCCCTGGGCGGTTCCCCGACACATTTCCAGATCGAAGCAGCCGGTATTGAGGCGGACAAAACAGTCTTTCTCCCGGCCAGGCAGGCGGTGGATACCGGCGACGTCACCGACTTCTGCCGCCGTTAGCGGCCGGTCAAGCCGCATCCGGAGCGTGCCGCTGAAGCTTACCGTTGCGATAAAGGCGGTACTGTTTTGCGTCGACTCATGAGTGAGGCGCTGGCAAAGGATCCGTTGGTCCTCGCTGGTGATTGCCCACCACAGGGGCTCCTGCAGTTTCTCGGGGAGAGTAAACGTAATCGGTTCGCGATCCCGGGTACCGTTCATCGGGTCCGTCAGCGTAATGTGATATGTCATGGGCGTATACTCCATTAAAATTTAAGCATGCGAAGACCCGCCGCCAGCGCGGCGGATAAACAAAGCGTCAGGGAAAGCTAGCGGGTACGGGCGATCTCTTTTTTCCGCCAGAAGGTAAACAGTTCCGGATGCTGCTTCAGTCCGTCAATCGCCACGGCAAGAATGATGACGATGCCTTTAATCAATAGCTGGGTGAAAAAGGGGACGCTCAGCAGAATCAGGCCGGTGCTGAGCACGCCGAGAATTATCGATCCAATCAGGGTGCCGATAATTCGCCCGCGTCCTCCGGCGAGGCTGGTGCCGCCCAGCACTACCGCCGCAATGGCGTCCAGTTCATATCCCGTACCCGCCGTAGGCTGGGCGGAAATGACCCGGGCGGCGAAGATAATGCCCGCTAGACCCGCGCAGACGCCGGCAATCATATAAACCGCCGCCAGTACGCGTTTTACCCGGACGCCGGCCAGGCGCGCGGCCTGGGCGTTGCCGCCGACGGCATAGATATGACGACCGAACCGCGTGCGCTCAAGAATAAACCACGCCAGCAGATAAACCACCAGCATAATAATGACCGGAACAGGGATGCCGGCGAGATAGCCATTCCCCAGCTCGCGGAAGCTCAGGCTACTCGATACAATAGGTTGCCCTTCGGTAATGGTATAGGCCATACCGCGCAGGAAGGTCATTGTGCCGAGAGTGACGATAAAGGGCGCGAGAGCGAGATAGGCGGTGAGCACGCCGTTCAGCAGACCGCAGAGCGCGCCCACGCCCACGCCGGCCAGAATCGCCAGCGGCGCAGGGATCCCGGCCATCGCCGCAACCACCGAGATCACGCCGGAGACGGCGACGATAGACCCGACGGACAAATCAATTCCGCTGGTTAAAATGACGAAGGTCATTCCCGCCGCCAGAATAGCGTTGACGGAAATCGAGCGGGCGATATTCAGCAGATTATCGACGCGGTTAAAGTTTGGTGCAAAGGTCGACATCAGGATCAGCAGCACCAGCAGAACGATTAAGATCCCCACCCGATCCCACCATTTCGCAAAATCAAACGGCGCTTTGACCGGCAGTTCCGTCACAGGTTTATTGTTGTCCATGGCATTCTCCGGATTGACTGGTAAAGGTTCCTGTTGCGTGCAGCATCACTTCTTCTTCCGTTGCTGAATATGAGGGTAACTGGTGAACGATTCGGCCGCCGCGCATAACCAGCACGCGGTCGCTGATGCCGATGGCCTCCGGTAAATCGGAGGAGATCACCAGAATGGCTTTCCCGGCGCGGGCGAGTTTGTCTATCAGTTCGTAAATTTCCCTTTTGGCGCCGATATCCACGCCGCGGGTCGGTTCATCGAGGATTAGCAGCCTCGAATCGCGCAGCAGCCAGCGCGCCAGCGCCGCTTTCTGCTGGTTTCCGCCGGACAGGGCGCTGACGGGTAGTTCGACCGCATTTTCCCGCAGCCGTAACCGTCGCATCTGCTCAAGGACGGCGGCGCGGATGGTTTTGCGTTTAACCACGCCGCCGGCGACAAAGTTCTCCAGCGAGCTGATATCAATGTTGTGCTCAACCGAATGACCCAGAAACAGGCCCTGGGTTTTGCGGTCCTCGGTCACCATCCCGATTCCGTCGGCGATGGCGGCGGTGGGATCTGACGGATGGCTTACCTTGCCGTTAATACGCACGCTTCCTTGGCTACGAGGGTCGGCGCCGAATAACAGCCGGGCCACTTCGGTTCGGCCAGAGCCAACCAGCCCGGACATGCTGACGACTTCGCCCGCTTTGACCTCAAAGGAGACCGGGCCGGTTGCGCTACCCGCCAGATCCGCGACCTCCAGCAGTACTTTGCCGGGCGTACGCGGTTCGTGCTGATAGAGATCGACGATTTGACGGCCAACCATCATGCGTACGATATCGGTGGTCGAGACGCTGCTCAGAGTTTCCGTGCCGATCCACGTGCCGTCCCTGAACACCGTGACCCGGTTTGCCAGCTGCCATACCTCTTCCATGCGGTGTGAGATGTAGACCATCCCGACCCCATCCTGACGCATTTGCTCGATAAGCCGGTAAAGCTGGAGGGTCTCTGCCCGCGACAGAGCGGCGGTCGGCTCATCAAGCACCAGTACTTTTGCGTTTTCACTGACGGCGCGTGCAATCTCGACCATTTGCTGACGTCCGATGCTCAACGAGCCGAGCGGCGCCTGCGGGTCGATGTCCGCGTTAATCCGGTCCAGCTTCTCCCGGGCCTCACGGAGCATCCGTTTGCGATCGAGAATACCGGCGAAAGAGGTCTGTTCCTGGCCGAGAAATAGATTTTCCGCCACAGTCATATCGGGAACCGTATTCAGCTCTTGATGGATGATGGCGATGCCATATTTGCGCGCATCTCTTGGCGTGCGAATATCAATCTCCTGCCCGTTGATATAGATCGCGCCGCTATCGCGCTGCTCGTTTCCGGAGAGGATCTTCATCAGCGTGGATTTACCCGCGCCGTTTTCCCCCATCAGGGCATGGACCTCTCCGGCGAATAAATCAAAGCGTACGTTGTTCAGTGCGAGGGTCGCGCCGTAGCGTTTTGAAATCCCTTCCAGCCTAAGCAAGGGGGATGAAGTGATGTCGGCCATTGTCTTTGCCCTCCGGGATGAACCCAATCGTCATCCCGTTTTTGCCTCTTGAGTGATGATGTGATTACCAGCCAGGATAGCTATCTACGTTGTCGCGCGTGACCAGCACGCTGGGGATCAATACGGTAGGGGACGCAATATGCTTGCCATCAACCATATCCTGAGCAAGCGAGATGGCCTGGCGCACCATTTCGCCCGGGTTTTGCGTGGCGGTACCAATAAACGGTGAGCCGCTGCGCTTGAGTTCTTCAACCGCTTCCGGGCTGCCGTCTACGCCGGTGACTTTAATCGCACCGGCTTTGCCGGCCTGCTCAACGGCCAGCACCGCGCCGAGCGCCGCAGGATCGTTCATACCGAAAATACCGGAGACATCCGGATTGGCGGTGAGCATATCGGTGGTGACCATCAGGCCGGAAGCGCGGTCGTTGCGGGATGCCTGCTGCCCGACGATTTTGATATCTGGATATTTTTGCGCGACGTTTTTACAGCCTTTGATGCGGTCAATAATGGTTTGAATCGGCGTGCCGTCCACCAGCAGCACTTTGCCTTTGCCGCCCATTTGGCTGAACAGATATTCGCAGGAGGTTTCGCCGGCCTGGATGGCATTGGTCATGATCGCCGCGTCAGCGCCCCTGGCGGGCGTATCGACCGCGATAACGATAATTCCGGCGGCTTTTGCCCGCTGAATGGCCGGCTCGATGCCGGACTCATCGACGGCGGAAATAATGATCAGATCCACTTTCTGCTGAATAAAGGCGTCAATCTGCGTGTTCTGGTTTGCTAGATCGACCTGCGCATCTTGTACGTTAAGAGTTGCGCCGATTTTTGCCGCGGCCTGCTTTGCGTTCCTTTCCATTGCAGAGAAGAAAGGGTTAGACATGTCCTGCACCATTAAGCCGATATGGGTTATTTTTTTGCTCTCCTGCGGCGCGGCGCTGGCGGCGGGGATAAATCCTGTCATGGTGGTGATTACCGCAGTAACCGCGACAGCCAGAAATGCTTTGTGAAGTTTGGTCATATTCTGTTCCTTTCATTATCGTGTGGTATGACGTACGGCCAGGTGTGGGGAAGCCTCAGAAATAATCCTCTGATGTTGTTTTTTTACTGTCGGCCGATTATTCAGCCGTTATTTAAAGCTCTAAAATGATTAGAGAGGGATGGCAAACGCTTTGCCGCTGTTAGCCGACAGGCACCTTAGCGGGCCTGGCAAAAACGCGACAGCAGTTCTTCAGGCCCGCGCGAGCGAAGCGGCGTCGGGCAGGCCCATTCGGGCGAAACGTTGTCAGCAATCTCTATAATGTCTTTTAATTGTTATGCGTTTTTTTACAGCCGCAGGACTGGCGAATAACCAGCTCGGCGGGAACTTTACGTTGGGTGTTGATTTCTCCTTTCCCTTCCAGGTTAATTAACTGGATAAGCATTTCAGCCGACTGTCTGCCAATCTCTTCACTATTTTCATTGAGCACCGTCAGCGGCGGATTTAATAGCGGCGCCCAGTCGAATTCGTCGTAGGCAATCAGGGCCATATCCTCTGGAATGGCTATCTGGCGCTGCTGGAGCTGTTTGAGTGAACCCAGCAGAATAGGGTTGTTACCGGCAATAAGGACATCCGGCAGCGCTTTCTGGCGGTCGAGGTACTGGCTCAGTTTGTCTGCAGCCGACTGCGCGTCGTTTTCCGTTTCGACAACTCCAAGCGTAGCGCCGCACCGCTCGGCGGCCTCGCGTATTCCGCGCTCGCGTTCAAAACGCGTAGTCCAGCGGTCCGGGTAGATAAGGAGCAGCCAGTTTTTATAGTCGTACTGCGCCAGATGGTTTCCAACCAGCAGGCTGGCATGGTAATTGTCGGTCGTGACGCTGGGAAAGTTGTGCTCGCCGCGGGGCGGGGAATCAACGAAGACGACCGGGATATCCCATTTCGCCAGCAGAGTCAGGCTTTCCGGCTGCAGCGTCACCGTCGAAATGATCCCGGCCATCCGTGACTCTATCAGGCGGTTAATCATCCGATCTTCCTGCGCGCGGTCATAGATGCCGTTGACCGCAATATCGCCAAGCACCACGGTCCACTGTGAAGGCTGCAGTATCTGCTGAATGCCGGACATCAGGTTGAGATAGTAATAGTTCGACGCATGGGCGGTGATCACCGCCACCGAGTCTCTGCTCGAACGGCGTAGCGCCTGGGCCGCGCGGTTGGGTACGTAGCCGAGCTCTCGCGCCACTTTTAAAATCAGCTCCCGGCTGTCGTCAGCGACGCCATCGCCACCGTTTAGCGCGCGCGAAACGGTAAACATGGAAAATCCCGTTGCTTCGCTCACATCCCGCATTGTTGCTTTACGCATTTTTCGGTCTCTGCATCTAAGAAATTACCTGCGATATATACGGTTATTATCTAAACCTAAACGTTTATGGAACCATAACATAAACGTTTAGGTTTGTTTGATCAGTGAGCCGCTTCTCGTTTTGTGAACAGAAGGTAAATAACTTTGTTTGTGAATGATTTCTGGGAAAGTTGGAGTCTCGCTCGGAAGTGAGCGTGCTCATAACTTCGCAGATCCTTTTCTGGATCGTAAAGGATCAAATCTTTCTGTTAGTTCAATCTGCTAGTGATATAGCCCTTCAGAAGCCAGTAATCGCTCTCAGAAGCCGTTTCTCAAAAAAATGCGACGAAATATTTCCATTTACGATGGGGGATATAGCCGCAATCCCGAAGCACACCGATCACCGAATTGCGAAACTTTTCATTGTACGTAAGGGCTGAAAGCCGACACTGCTGACAATCGTTTTCCAAACAGCCGTTTTGGCCTTAGCGCCCACTAAGCATCCCCCTTTTTATAAGGAACTGACATGATTAAAGTTCACGATATCACTTATGGCACACCGACTTCCTCTGTGAAAGATTTGAATGAATGGTTAGATTCACAGAGTGAGCACATCGAAATAATAAATATTGAAACCTTAATGAATATCAGTCTGGGGTCACGCATTAACAGTTACCTTAAACCGGAATTTATCCGGGTATGGTACAGAACCCCAAGAGACTGACATCATGGACAAAATCGAGGCCACTAAATTACACAGCTGCATGATCAGTCAGCTCTGTTTAATGGTTCTGCTCGTGGTGACGTTTTCGGCCACAGCGGATATCAACGGTCGGATTGTTCGTGTTCTGGACGGGGATACCGTTGAGGTTCTTGAAACGGACAACCAGCTCACGCGTGTTCGTCTGGCCGGCATCGATGCGCCGGAAAAAAGCCAGCCCTTTGGTCAGCGTTCCAGGCAGGCGCTAGCATCAATGGTGGCGCAGCGTACCGTCACTGTCACGGGCACTGACATGGATCGCTATGGCCGGCTGTTGGGTACGGTGTGGCTTGGCAAAGCGGATGTGAATGCTGCACAGATCCGCAACGGACTGGCTTGGGCTTATCGATTTCATGGAAAAGCCATCCGGGACGACTACGTAACCCTGGAAGACGAAGCCCGTCGTCAGGCGACCGGTCTCTGGTCAGTCGCGGGTCAGACAGAACCCTGGCGCTGGCGCAGTCTGCATCAGGGCACGGCTCTGTCAAATAGTGAATGATGAATGCAAAGATTTTCCTGGAAAGATGCTTTCAAATAACTACCGCCAAAAATAAATGAAACAATCAAGAGCAACCTTAATTGCACAGTGAGCTAATAACGATTATGAAATTAACTGAGAATAAATTAGAATCACTTATCGAAACGCTGAATGACATTATTTGTGATGAGGCTAAATAGCTGCGCGGAATAGTAGATCACTGAAAGGGAACTCAGCCCGGATTGTGCGATCTGATCAATCGCCAAACCAACCAAAATCACCAACCGGACTGAGCGATGCCGATCATAGTACCAATACCCCGTGGCGAACGACGCCTGATGCAGAAAGCTATTCATAAAACGCGTGATAAAAATCATGCCCGCAGACTCACGGCCATGCTGATGCTTCATCGGGGTGAACGGGTCAGCGATGTTGCCAGAACTCTCTGTTGTGCCCGTTCATCCGTTGGTCGCTGGATTAACTGGTTTACGCACTCAGGTATTGAAGGCCTGAAATCCTTACCCGCAGGGCGCTCCCGACGCTGGCCTTTTGAACATATCTGCACCCTGTTACGTGAGCTGATAAAGCATTCTCCCGGCGATTTTGGTTATCAACGTTCACGCTGGAGCACCGAATTACTGGCAATAAAAATCAATGAGATAACCGGTTGCCAGTTACATGCAGGAACCGTTCGCCGCTGGTTGCCATCTGCGGGGCTTGTATGGCGCAGGGCCGCGCCAACTCTGCGTATCCGTGACCCACATAAAGATGAAAAGATGGCGGTAATCCACAAAGCGCTGGATGAATGCAGCGCAGAGCATCCGGTATTTTATGAAGATGAAGTGGATATCCACCTTAATCCTAAAATCGGTGCGGACTGGCAGTTGCGCGGACAGCAGAAACGGGTAGTGACGCCGGGGCAGAACGAAAAATACTATCTGGCCGGCGCACTGCACAGTGGCACGGGTAAAGTCAGCTACGTGGGCGGCAACAGCAAAAGTTCAGCGCTGTTTATCGCTCTGCTGAAGCACCTGAAAGCCACTTACCGGCGGGCGAAAACAATCACGCTGATCGTTGATAACTACATTATCCATAAAAGCCGCGAAACACAGCGCTGGTTGAAAGCAAATCCCAAGTTCAGGGTAATTTACCAGCCGGTTTACTCGCCGTGGGTGAATCATGTGGAACGGCTATGGCAGGCACTTCATGACACGATAACCCGTAATCATCAGTGCCGCTCAATGTGGCAGTTACTGAAAAAGGTCCGCCATTTTATGGAAACCGCCAGCCCATTCCCCGGAGGAAAACATGGTCAGGCAAAAGTGTAGCGGTATTAGGCGCAGCTATTTAGCATCACCCGCGAACAGCGTGAAAATATGGTCAGGACGGTTGCTACCCTGGGGGGGTTAAGTGAGAGGAAAAGACTTATCGCCGCCGGAAAAAATGCTTGTACAGAGGCAAGAGAGGGAAATCACAAAAAAACTCGCGAACCCAATCTGGTATTTCCTCGAACGGGCAAAGCGTGGGTTCAGGAAGACATTGACCTCATTCATTCCATTATTGATGATATCCCGGATGAAAGTATTGACGACCACATTTTGTGGCTATCAAAGCAGCAGGGGCGTACGCCCTATGCCATCGCCCTGAAGATTGTCAGTGAAGGAAGAATGAATAAAGAGTGGGCTAAAAAGGTATGGAAACCAGCAGCTAAGTCGATTCGCGAAGATTTTTCCCGGCTCCAGACCAACATGCCAGATAACAAAGAGACAGATGAATAATATGCTAGATGTTATTAACAGACAAATGGTTGGGTCGTCCTGACATGAAATGAATTTTTATAGGTAAAGTGGTTTCCTAATCTAATTATATTGCGGCCTTTGCCGATATTAATATTATAAGGAAGGGAGAACCATGAACGATTTTCATATTTTAAGTATCTGTATACAGAAAAAAGATGTAGCAGGCGCAATGCGTGTGCTGCGGGATAAATCAGAATTTGCGGTGCGTAAAATTCTGGAAAAATTAAAAGTCAGGGTGACATCGCAAACTGGCAGAGCATTCTGGCACTTTGTTCAGAGCTGGCTGCTGACCGCGGCTTTGTTGAATAAATCAGATTTCGGGTAAGTCTCCCCCGTAGCGGGTTGTGTTTTCAGGCAATACGCACGCTTTCAGGTATACCTGCTTTCGTCATTTTGTTCAGCGCTCGTACCAGGGCCATAGCCTCCGCAACCTGACCATCGTAGTCACGCAGCGTCAGTGAACCCCCGAACAGCTGTTTTACCCGGTACATCGCCGTTTCCGCTATCGAGCGACGATTGTAATCTGTTGTCCATTTCCACCGCGCATTACTCCCGGTCATTCGCTGATTAGCCACTGCACGGTTACGGTCTGCATATTCACCGGGCCAGTAACCAGCACCTTTTCGGGGAGGGATAAGCGCGCTGATTTTCTTACGCCGCAGTTCATCGTGACATAGCCGGGTATCGTAAGCGCCATCGGCGGCGGCTGACCTGATTTTCCGGTGGGTTTGCCGGATTAACCCGGGGAAGGCCTCTGAGTCCGTAACGTTGTTCAGCGACAGGTCAGCGCAGATGATTTCATGTGTTTTACTGTCAACGGCGAGATGCAGCTTACGCCAGATACGGCGGCGTTCCTGGCCATGCTTTTTGACTTTCCACTCGCCTTCACCGAAGACCTTCAGCCCGGTGGAATCAATTACCAGGTGTGCGATTTCACCCCGGGTGGGCGTTTTGAAACTGACATTAACCGACTTTGCCCGCCTGCTGACACAGCTGTAATCCGGGCAGCGTAGCGGAACGTTCATCAGAGAAAAAATGGAATCAATAAAGCCCTGCGCAGCCCGCAGGGTCAGCCTGAATACGCGTTTAATGACCAGCACAGTCGTGATGGCAAGGTCAGAATAGCGCTGAGGTCTGCCTCGTGAAGAAGGTGTTGCTGACTCATACCAGGCCTGAATAGCTTCATCATCCAGCCAGAAAGTTATGGAGCCACGGTTGATGAGGGCTTTATTGTAGGTGGGCCAGTTGGTGATTTTGAACTTTTGCTTTGCCACGGAACGGTCTGCGTTGTCGGGAAGATACGTGATCTGATCCTTCAACTCAGCAAAAGTTCGATTTATTCAACAAAGCCGTGCTGATGATAAGTTCGCGATATTTATCAATCTAAAAGCTTCTCGATAATGTCCTTTTTTTGCAACAAAAGAAGTTATTTTAGGGAGGATGTTAGGGCTAATCTTGGAAGGCATTATTTTTTTAAAGCTGTAAATCAGTTTTTTTACTAATTCATGATTTTCTTCAATTTCTTTAATTCTCATTTTCAAAGCTATTTTCGCATATTTTGACATAGTATGATCAAAGCGAACATATTCAGTATCAGAATAACCAACATCTTCACATGCGAGTTCAGAATAATGTTTCTTTAAGGCATATAAAAAATTATCAGCATTGTACAAGAACGAGTTTATGATTATATTTTCATAAACATTTGTATCATCAATAAGCACTTCCTTAGGTTGTTCATCAAAATGATAACCACGATTATTGAAGTATATATTATAGTTGTCGGCCGTAGAAGGAGATAATCTGTCTAAATTCGTAAGTGCCCAGTATACAGAATCAGGACCCGTTGGTTGTCCATTTTGGGATAGAATTACCTTCTGTTTCCAGTGAGTTTTTTTGTCATTAACAAAAGCAGGTAATGATTGCGATAAATAATTTACAGCGTAAATGACTGCATCATACTTGCTAAACTTGTGTTCTTCTTCATTATTAAAACCACCTCCGGTTTTGCTTCTCGAAAAACAAATAGCTACGGTATCATCAACATTATCACTAATAAAACCCAACATTTCTTCTGCTAATTTTGCATTTTCTTTTCTTGCTAGTATATTAAATTTAAATGTTAAAGTTTTCCCTTCTGCTTTACCAAAATATATTGTAACCTCGCTCTCACCGAAAAAGTTAAAGAAGTAGCGTGACGAATGAGAATAAGACGGTTCACATGATACAAAATGACACTCCCCTTGCGGGGAGTTTTCATTTCTTAAAAAGGTTGTTGGAATATCGCCGATTACCATAACTGGCTCCCCAAGAGTAAGCAACTCTTGTTCACTTATAATTAAGTGAAAAACCAGCTTGTCATTTTCCTTTACCTCATAGGCACCACTGTCTGTAAGAGGTATTCGGCATTCGTCATTACCGTTATAAACATTTACATAACAATCAATCATAAATTATTCCCATATCCAAAGAGATTTTGACTTCCATGATTGATGCTTCTTTTAAGTAAGCGACAAGATCTTTCCATTTCCTCAGGGAGGATATTTAACAGAGCTTCTAACCTCTTACCGAAACCTTGTCCATAACCGTTAAGCAGAGGTAATATATGTTGAGATACAGCATAGTCCAGTGCCAAGTATCGACTCTCCATCGACATCAAAGGACCTGCAATATTATAATAATATCTTATAGCCTTTATTTTTCTATAAGAAACAATAATTGGGATACCAAAATCTAGTCTATCATCGCGTAGAACACTTATTATTGATAATAATGTTTGCTCTACATCTTGAGGTATTTCTAAACTTGTTGGCTGAAATGCTTTGATAAAATCATTTCCAGATATTGCTTCCATTAGGATATTTGATTTAACTCCTGACTCTTTTATGACAACATCATAGTTATGTTCAAAGTCATCAAAGTTAATAATTGCAGCCCTGTCTAATAATCGAGGCGTCAGCGTCTGTACAGTTTCATCTTGGTTTATAGTGCCTAAGAATCTAAGGTACTCTGGAACTAATAAGTATGAATAGTCTGGTAAATCTTTGAGGAAACGCTCTAAATTCCTTAGAGGATGAAAAATGCTTACGTATTTGAGATATAGTTCCTTTTGTAAAGCTTCTTATGTCTGAGTTTTGAGCTATTTTGTTTCCGTACGTTGAAATGATCTGATCATCTGAAATAAAATCAATCACTTCATCGATTTGCTCAAGGTTTCTCTTTATATTTGACAGGTATGATATTTTATTTTTAGGGTTACTGGCTATGTTTGCAATGCATTTTTGAATGCCAATTTTTCCAATGTGGTATTGCGGGATTCTATTCAGGGGGGTGTTTATAGGTTTTAAGTTTAATGTATATGTGTCAGATGATTCATCATGAGATGCTATAAAATCGAATGGTCCAAAGATATAATCATTTTCTTCAATAACTATGGTCTTTGTTGTTGGCTTTATATCTGTGACTAAAAGAGGGTTTTCGGGTATAGGCAGTTTACCATCTATAATTTGACTGACCTGGAGTCCTTTTATTTCTTCACAAGCATTAAATCTTGTTACATACTTACAGTCTCCTTCTTTTTTTTCGAAGTTCGTCGGTGAGCAAGAGACCTCAAATAAGTTGTCTTTAAATTTCTCCTTAATTTCAGAAAAACCACCTGTTACGAATACTTGCTCTGTTTCGCAGAAAAAGTCGCTTTGATTGATTGGTATTATTTCGCCGTTACTAAACACTTCATAATATGCTTTTAACTTTCCAAACTGATCTTCACGTTCACCATAAAAAGCTTGGTCAATAGTGCATAAAACTTTCCTATCATTAGCATTCATTTTTAACTTCCATCTTTGTCGACAAATGAGATTTATCCTATCAGTTCCGTATCTCTTATCAATTTTTTTCTCTACTTATTAAAATGTCTATTTGAAAAAGTAGACTTTCTGCGATACGCTTTGACCGGGTCACCGGACCCGTTTTTTCACACAGCACACCGGGCTTTTCCGGCCCAGGAGATCAGACCGTGACCGATCACTCAGAGGAACGGGTACCGCCCGTTCCGTCGCTCAGCCTGAACGGGGAACACCTGCCCGCCGTTGCCGGTCATGCCGGCCTTTCTGATCCGGCCCGCGCCTATCTTCTTTCCCTGAACTCTCCCCGCAGTCGCCGGACCATGGCCTCCTTTCTCGGGATCGTCGCCCGGATGCTTGGCTTCGCCGGGCCCGACACCTGTACCTGGGGCAGCCTGCGGCGTCATCATGTGATGGCCATCACTGAGATGCTCCGGGATACGGGGCGCGCAACGGCCACCATCAACACCTATCTGGCCGCGCTGAAAGGGGTGGCGAAGGAGGCCTGGATGCTGCGGCTGATGGACGTGGACAGCTTCCAGCATATCCGCGCCGTGCGGAACCTGCGTGGCAGCCGGCTGCCGCGGGGGCGGGCACTGCCGGCGGCGGAGATCCGCCAGCTTTTTGCCGCATGTGATGCCGATCGCAGCAGTCTGGGTCCGCGGGACGCGGCCCTGCTGGCGGTGATGCTCGGGTGCGGGCTGCGTCGCTCGGAGGCGGTGGGCCTCTGTATCGGTGACGTTGTCACGGAGGAGCGGGCGCTGCGGGTCACCGGAAAGGGCAACAGGGAGCGGCTGGCCTTTCTGCCGGCAGGAAGCTGGCAGCGGCTGCAGGTGTGGGTAGACCAGGTCCGGGGTGAGGCGCCGGGTCCCCTTTTCACCCGTATCCGCCGGTTTGACACCCTGACGGACGACCGGCTGACTGACCAGGCGGTGTACCATATCCTCCAGGTGCGGCAGCGCCAGGCCGGAATTACCAAATGCGCCCCCCACGATCTGCGCCGGACATTTGCAACCGCCCTGCTCGATAACGGGGAGGATCTCATCACGGTGAAGGACGCGATGGGGCATGCCAGCGTTGCCACCACCCAGCAGTATGACCGGCGGGGAGAACGACGGCTGCGTGAGGCCCGCGACCGGCTGAACCTGACCGGCTAAACAATCGCACGGCCCTGTGGATCAGGGCGCCCCGGTTAGCCTTACTCCTGCGTTCTGCCAGGGGTCGTCTCAGAATTCGGAAAATAAAGCACGCTAAGGCGTAGTCACCCCGTGACTCCCCCGCGCCGATGCAGCGAGCTTCGTTCCGTCTTGCAGTGACGCAATCAGCGGGCAGGAAACGTTCCCTTTCCGCGCATGGCAGGCGCACACCAGTTCAGACAGCACGGCCTCCATGCGTGCCAAGTCGGCCATCTTCTCGCGCACATCCTTGAGCTTGTGCTCGGCCAGGCCGCTGGCTTCCTCGCAATGGGTGCCATCCTCCAGCCGCAGTAGCTCGGCGATTTCGTCCAGGCTAAAGCCCAGCCGCTGGGCCGATTTCACGAACCGCACTCGTGTTACATCCGCCTCGCCATAGCGGCGAATGCTGCCATAGGGCTTGTCTGGCTCCGGCAGCAGGCCCTTGCGCTGGTAGAACCGGATGGTCTCCACATTGACCCCGGCCGCCTTGGCAAAAACGCCAATGGTCAGATTCTCAAAATTAATTTGCATATCGCTTGACTCCGTACATAACTACGGAAGTAAGCTTAAGCTATCCAAACCAAATTTGAAAGGACAAGCGTATGTCTGAACCACAAAAGTCTGAACCACAAAAGTCTGAACCACAAAAGTCTGAACCACAAAACGGGCGCGGCGCGCTCTTCGCCGGTGGGCTGGCCGCCATTCTTGCGTCGGCCTGCTGCCTGGGGCCGCTGGTTTTGATCGCCTTGGGGTTCAGCGGGGCATGGATCGGCAACCTGACGGTGCTGGAACCCTATCGCCCGATCTTCATCGGCGCAGCGCTGGTCGCGCTGTTTTTCGCCTGGCGGCGCATCTACCGCCCGGCGCAAGCCTGCAAACCGGGTGAGGTCTGCGCGATTCCCCAAGTGCGAGCTACTTACAAGCTCATTTTCTGGATCGTGGCCGCGCTGGTCCTGGTCTCGCTCGGATTTCCCTACGTCATGCCATTTTTCTATTAATCACAGGAGTTCATCATGAAAAAACTGTTTGCCGCCCTCGCCCTCGCTGCCGTTGTTGCCCCCGTGTGGGCCGCCACCCAGACCGTCACGCTGTCCGTGCCTGGCATGACCTGCGCCTCTTGCCCGATCACTGTCAAGCACGCGCTTTCCAAGGTTGAGGGCGTGAGCAAGACCGACGTAAGTTTCGACAAGCGCCAGGCCGTCGTCACCTTCGACGATGCCAAGACCAACGTCCAGAAGTTGACCAAGGCGACCGAGGACGCGGGCTATCCGTCCAGCCTCAAACGCTGATCCGTTAACCGAACTCGGGAGCGACACATGGGACTCATCACGCGCATCGCTGGCAAAACCGGCGCGCTCGGCAGCGTCGTTTCCGCGATGGGCTGCGCCGCCTGTTTTCCTGCCATCGCCAGCTTTGGCGCGGCCATCGGACTGGGCTTCTTGAGCCAGTACGAGGGGCTATTCATTGGCATCCTGCTGCCGATGTTCGCCGGCATCGCGTTACTCGCCAATGCTATCGCTTGGCTCAATCATCGACAGTGGCGACGCACGGCGCTCGGCACGATAGGCCCGATCTTGGTGCTGGCAGCGGTGTTTTTAATGCGGGCTTACGGCTGGCAGAGCGGTGGACTGCTCTATGTCGGCCTGGCCTTGATGGTTGGGGTGTCGGTCTGGGATTTCATCTCGCCAGCACATCGCCGCTGCGGGCCGGACAGCTGTGAATTGCCAGAACAACGTGGCTGACGGCAACAGCCGTAGCCACCACAGAAAAGGAAAAATACATGACCACCCTGAAAATCACCGGGATGACCTGCGACTCGTGCGCGGCTCACGTCAAGGAAGCCTTGGAGAAAGTGCCCGGCGTGCAATCGGCGCTGGTGTCCTATCCGAAGGGCACAGCGCAACTCGCCATTGAGGCGGGCACGTCATCGGATGCGCTGACTACCGCCGTGGCCGGGCTGGGCTACGAGGCAACGCTTGCCGATGCGCCACCGACGGACAACCGCGCCGGCCTGCTCGACAAGATGCGCGGCTGGATAGGGGCCGCTGATAAGCCCAGTGGCAACGAACGCCCGTTGCAGGTCGTCGTCATTGGTAGCGGTGGAGCCGCGATGGCGGCAGCACTGAAGGCCGTCGAGCAAGGCGCGCAGGTCACGCTGATTGAGCGCGGCACCATCGGCGGCACCTGCGTCAACGTCGGTTGTGTGCCGTCCAAGATCATGATCCGCGCCGCCCACATCGCCCATCTGCGCCGGGAAAGCCCATTCGACGGCGGCATGCCACCCACACCGCCGACGATCTTGCGCGAGCGGCTGCTGGCCCAGCAGCAGGCCCGTGTCGAAGAACTCCGTCATGCCAAGTACGAAGGCATCCTGGACGGCAATTCAGCCATCACCGTTCTGCACGGTGAAGCGCGTTTCAAGGACGACCAGAGCCTTATCGTTAGTTTGAACGAGGGTGGCGAGCGCGTCGTGATGTTCGACCGCTGCCTGGTCGCCACGGGTGCCAGCCCGGCGGTCCCGCCGATTCCGGGCTTGAAAGAGTCACCCTACTGGACTTCCACCGAGGCCCTGGCGAGCGACACCATTCCCGAACGCCTTGCCGTAATCGGCTCGTCGGTGGTGGCGCTGGAGCTGGCGCAAGCCTTTGCCCGGCTGGGCAGCAAGGTCACGGCCCTGGCGCGCAATACCTTGTTCTTCCGTGAAGACCCGGCCATCGGCGAGGCGGTGACAGCCGCTTTCCGTGCCGAGGGCATCGAGGTGCTGGAGCACACGCAAGCCAGCCAGGTCGCCCATATGGACGGTGAATTCGTGCTGACCACCACGCACGGTGAATTGCGCGCCGACAAGCTGCTGGTCGCCACCGGCCGGACACCGAACACGCGCAGCCTGGCATTGGAAGCGGCGGGGGTAGCCGTCAATGCGCAGGGGGCCATCGTCATCGACAAGGGCATGCGCACCAGTAGCCCGAACATCTACGCGGCCGGCGACTGCACCGACCAGCCGCAGTTCGTCTATGTGGCGGCAGCGGCCGGCACTCGTGCGGCGATCAACATGACTGGCGGCGATGCGGCCCTGGACCTGACCGCAATGCCGGCCGTGGTGTTCACCGACCCGCAGGTCGCCACCGTGGGCTACAGCGAGGCGGAAGCACATCACGACGGGATCGAGACCGACAGTCGCCTGCTAACACTGGATAACGTGCCGCGTGCGCTTGCCAACTTCGACACACGCGGCTTCATCAAGCTGGTCATCGAGGAAGGTAGCGGACGGCTCATCGGCGTGCAAGCGGTGGCCCCGGAAGCGGGTGAACTGATCCAGACGGCGGTGCTCGCCATTCGCAACCGTATGACCGTGCAGGAACTGGCCGACCAATTGTTCCCCTACCTGACCATGGTCGAAGGGCTGAAGCTCGCGGCGCAGACCTTCAGCAAGGACGTGAAGCAGCTTTCGTGCTGCGCCGGATGAGGAAAAGGAGGTGTTCAATGAGCGCCTACACAGTGTCCCGGCTGGCCCTTGATGCCGGGGTGAGCGTGCATATCGTGCGCGACTACCTGCTGCGCGGATTGCTACGGCCGGTCGCGTACACCACGGGCGGCTACGGCTTGTTCGATGACACCGCGTTGCAACGGCTGCGCTTTGTACGGGCTGCCTTCGAAGCGGGTATCGGCCTGGACGCACTGGCGCGGCTGTGCCGGGCGCTGGATGCTGCGGACGGTGACGGTGCGTCTGCGCAGCTTGCCGTGTTGCGGCAACTCGTCGAGCGTCGGCGCGAGGCCCTGGCCAGCCTCGAAATGCAACTGGCCGCCATGCCAACCGAACCGGCACAGCACGCGGAGAGTCTGCCATGAACAGCCCAGAGCACTTGCCGTCTGAGACGCACAAACCGATCACCGGCTACTTGTGGGGCGCGCTGGCCGTGCTCACCTGTCCCTGCCATTTGCCGATTCTCGCCATTGTGCTAGCCGGCACGACGGCCGGCGCGTTCATCGGGGTGCACTGGGGTATTGCAGCCCTCACGCTGACCGGCTTGTTTGTCCTGTCTGTGACGCGGCTGCTGCGGGCCTTCAAGGGAAGATCATGACCGCTTCCCAGCCAGCCGAGAGTGGGCAGCTTTGAGCTTCGCTACCAATCTGGAGGAGTACCACCATGAACGCAAACGCCCCGAACACTGCCAGTTGCACCACCTGCTGCGTATGCTGCAAAGAAATTCCGCTCGATGCCGCCTTCACCCCGGAAGGCGCGGAATACGTCGAACATTTCTGCGGGCTGGATTGCTATGAACGCTTCCAGGCACGCGCCAAGGCCGCGACAGAATCTGACATTGCGCCTGTCCCTGGCGGTTCGCAGCCGTCAGATTGAGGCATACCCTAACTTGATGTCAGATGCCATGTGCAAACGATGTCAGAATAGAGTTAAATTTCCTATTGATTGACATATTCCGTCAAAGGTAATAGATTTCATCCTGACACTTTTGCCTTTGGAGGCATCTTGCAAGGTCAACGCATCGGCTATGTCCGCGTCAGCAGCTTCGACCAGAACCCGGAACGGCAATTGGAGGGTGTTCAGGTGGCGCGGGTGTTCACCGACAAGGCTTCTGGCAAGGACACCCAGCGTCCCGAGCTGGAAAGGCTGCTGGCCTTCGTCCGCGAGGGCGACACCGTGGTGGTGCATAGCATGGACAGGCTGGCACGCAACCTTGATGACCTGCGCCGCATCGTCCAAGGGCTGACACAACGGGGCGTGCGCATGGAGTTCGTCAAAGAAGGGCTGAAGTTCACCGGCGAGGACTCACCGATGGCCAATCTGATGCTGTCGGTCATGGGAGCCTTCGCTGAGTTCGAGCGCGCCCTGATCCGCGAACGTCAGCGCGAGGGAATCGTGCTGGCCAAGCAGCGCGGTGCCTACCGGGGACGAAAGAAATCGCTGAACAGCGAACAAATTGCCGAGTTGAAACGGCGAGTTGCGGCAGGCGACCAAAAAACCTTGGTGGCCCGTGACTTCGGCATCAGCCGCGAAACCTTGTACCAGTACCTGCGGGAAGACTGACCATGCCACGCCGCTCAATCCTGTCCGCCACCGAGCGCGAAAGCCTGCTGGCACTGCCAGATGCCAAAGACGAACTGATACGGCACTACACGTTCAACGAAACCGACCTGTCGGTGATCCGTCAGCGTCGCGGCGCCGCGAATCGATTGGGCTTCGCTGTGCAGCTTTGCTACTTGCGATTCCCTGGCACCTTTTTGGGCGTCGATGAGCCTCCGTTTCCGCCCCTGTTGCGCATGGTGGCCGCGCAACTCAAGATGCCAGTGGAAAGTTGGAGCGAGTACGGCCAGCGCGAACAGACACGGCGGGAGCACTTGGTCGAGCTGCAAACGGTTTTTGGGTTCAAGCCCTTCACCATGAGCCACTATCGGCAAGCCGTGCATACATTGACCGAGCTGGCCTTGCAGACCGACAAAGGCATCGTGCTGGCGAGCGCACTTGTCGAGAATCTGCGGCGGCAGAGCATTATCCTGCCCGCCATGAATGCCATCGGGCACTGTTGCAAAGTTAGCGATGAGGCAGCCTTTTGTCTTATTCAAAGGCCTTACATTTCAAAAACTCTGCTTACC
>NZ_JAOWHW010000152.1:0-11352 GCF_030332425.1 Citrobacter sp. Cpo142 | reverse complement strand
TGGTAAGCAGAGTTTTTGAAATGTAAGGCCTTTGAATAAGACAAAAGGCTGCCTCATCGCTAACTTTGCAACAGTGCCCGTAGATTTACGTGCATAGCCGATTTTCATTCTTTTCTCGCTAATTAGTTATGGGGTTATTGTTATGTTGATACAGTAACGAGTTTTGTTACATGAGGGGAGTCATTTTTCGGGAGAAGTCAGGACTTTTCAAGACTGTCACAAAAACCATCGTTTTTGATACATTAATTTAACCAATAGGTTGCAGATCAAATCGCCTGTAACAGCCTTTCTGGCTGTTTGTCGTTTTCAGAAGACGGCTGCACTGAACGTCAGAAGCCGACTGCACTATAGCAGCGGAGGGGTTGGATCCATCAGGCAACGACGGGCTGCTGCCGGCCATCAGCGGACGCAGGGAGGACTTTCCGCAACCGGCCGTTCGATGCGGCACCGATGGCCTTCGCGCAGGGGTAGTGAATCCGCCAGGATTGACTTGCGCTGCCCTACCTCTCACTAGTGAGGGGCGGCAGCGCATCAAGCGGTGAGCGCACTCCGGCACCGCCAACTTTCAGCACATGCGTGTAAATCATCGTCGTAGAGACGTCGGAATGGCCGAGCAGATCCTGCACGGTTCGAATGTCGTAACCGCTGCGGAGCAAGGCCGTCGCGAACGAGTGGCGGAGGGTGTGCGGTGTGGCGGGCTTCGTGATGCCTGCTTGTTCTACGGCACGTTTGAAGGCGCGCTGAAAGGTCTGGTCATACATGTGATGGCGACGCACGACACCGCTCCGTGGATCGGTCGAATGCGTGTGCTGCGCAAAAACCCAGAACCACGGCCAGGAATGCCCGGCGCGCGGATACTTCCGCTCAAGGGCGTCGGGAAGCGCAACGCCGCTGCGGCCCTCGGCCTGGTCCTTCAGCCACCATGCCCGTGCACGCGACAGCTGCTCGCGCAGGCTGGGTGCCAAGCTCTCGGGTAACATCAAGGCCCGATCCTTGGAGCCCTTGCCCTCCCGCACGATGATCGTGCCGTGATCGAAATCCAGATCCTTGACCCGCAGTTGCAAACCCTCACTGATCCGCATGCCCGTTCCATACAGAAGCTGGGCGAACAAACGATGCTCGCCTTCCAGAAAACCGAGGATGCGAACCACTTCATCCGGGGTCAGCACCACCGGCAAGCGCCGCGACGGCCGAGGTCTTCCGATCTCCTGAAGCCAGGGCAGATCCGTGCACAGCACCTTGCCGTAGAAGAACAGCAAGGCCGCCAATGCCTGACGATGCGTGGAGACCGAAACCTTGCGCTCGTTCGCCAGCCAGGACAGAAATGCCTCGACTTCGCTGCTGCCCAAGGTTGCCGGGTGACGCACACCGTGGAAACGGATGAAGGCACGAACCCAGTGGACATAAGCCTGTTCGGTTGGTAAGCTGTAATGCAAGTAGCGTATGCGCTCACGCAACTGGTCCAGAACCTTGACCGAACGCAGCGGTGGTAACGGCGCAGTGGCGGTTTTCATGGCTTGTTATGACTGTTTTTTTGTACAGTCTATGCCTCGGGCATCCAAGCAGCAAGCGCGTTACGCCGTGGGTCGATGTTTGATGTTATGGAGCAGCAACGATGTTACGCAGCAGGGCAGTCGCCCTAAAACAAAGTTAGCCATATGAACTCGGAATCAGTACGCATTTATCTCGTTGCTGCGATGGGAGCCAATCGGGTTATTGGCAATGGTCCTAATATCCCCTGGAAAATTCCGGGTGAGCAGAAGATTTTTCGCAGACTCACTGAGGGAAAAGTCGTTGTCATGGGGCGAAAGACCTTTGAGTCTATCGGCAAGCCTCTACCGAACCGTCACACATTGGTAATCTCACGCCAAGCTAACTACCGCGCCACTGGCTGCGTAGTTGTTTCAACGCTGTCGCACGCTATCGCTTTGGCATCCGAACTCGGCAATGAACTCTACGTCGCGGGCGGAGCTGAGATATACACTCTGGCACTACCTCACGCCCACGGCGTGTTTCTATCTGAGGTACATCAAACCTTCGAGGGTGACGCCTTCTTCCCAATGCTCAACGAAACAGAATTCGAGCTTGTCTCAACCGAAACCATTCAAGCTGTAATTCCGTACACCCACTCCGTTTATGCGCGTCGAAACGGCTAACCATTCCGTCAACGGGACGCCAAAATGCTGCGCATTTTGGTTCCCTCCGCTGCGCTCCGGCTCTCGTTACGTCCAACGTTAGCACCACTGAAACCCAGCTTTATTTAGCTCATGTTTATTCAAACGGCATTTAGCTTTTCAGGCGTTATTCAGTGCCTGTTTTGCCTTTTTTCCGGGCTTCGCCTGCATGGGCTGCGCAGGTTTTCAGTCTTTTTGGCCTCTAGCCCTTGCGTAGCAAGCGCAAGCAGCTATCGTTTTTGCAGTGCTGTGCCGCCTCGGTGGCGCAGCGTTTTTTCACGGTTAGCGCCCGTCGCCAAATTCAAGTTATCCGTTTTGGCTTCTGGTTCTAACATTTCGGTCAAGCCGACCCGCATTCTGCGGTCGGCTTACCTCGCCCGTTAGACATCATGAGGGAAGCGGTGACCATCGAAATTTCGAACCAACTATCAGAGGTGCTAAGCGTCATTGAGCGCCATCTGGAATCAACGTTGCTGGCCGTGCATTTGTACGGCTCCGCAGTGGATGGCGGCCTGAAGCCATACAGCGATATTGATTTGTTGGTTACTGTGGCCGTAAAGCTTGATGAAACGACGCGGCGAGCATTGCTCAATGATCTTATGGAGGCTTCGGCTTTCCCTGGCGAGAGCGAGACGCTCCGCGCTATAGAAGTCACCCTTGTCGTGCATGACGACATCATCCCGTGGCGTTATCCGGCTAAGCGCGAGCTGCAATTTGGAGAATGGCAGCGCAATGACATTCTTGCGGGTATCTTCGAGCCAGCCATGATCGACATTGATCTAGCTATCCTGCTTACAAAAGCAAGAGAACATAGCGTTGCCTTGGTAGGTCCGGCAGCGGAGGAATTCTTTGACCCGGTTCCTGAACAGGATCTATTCGAGGCGCTGAGGGAAACCTTGAAGCTATGGAACTCGCAGCCCGACTGGGCCGGCGATGAGCGAAATGTAGTGCTTACGTTGTCCCGCATTTGGTACAGCGCAATAACCGGCAAAATCGCGCCGAAGGATGTCGCTGCCGACTGGGCAATAAAACGCCTACCTGCCCAGTATCAGCCCGTCTTACTTGAAGCTAAGCAAGCTTATCTGGGACAAAAAGAAGATCACTTGGCCTCACGCGCAGATCACTTGGAAGAATTTATTCGCTTTGTGAAAGGCGAGATCATCAAGTCAGTTGGTAAATGATGTCTAACAATTCGTTCAAGCCGACCGCGCTACGCGCGGCGGCTTAACTCCGGCGTTAGATGCACTAAGCACATAATTGCTCACAGCCAAACTATCAGGTCAAGTCTGCTTTTATTATTTTTAAGCGTGCATAATAAGCCCTACACAAATTGGGAGATATATCATGAAAGGCTGGCTTTTTCTTGTTATCGCAATAGTTGGCGAAGTAATCGCAACATCCGCATTAAAATCTAGCGAGGGCTTTACTAAGCTTGCCCCTTCCGCCGTTGTCATAATCGGTTATGGCATCGCATTTTATTTTCTTTCTCTGGTTCTGAAATCCATCCCTGTCGGTGTTGCTTATGCAGTCTGGTCGGGACTCGGCGTCGTCATAATTACAGCCATTGCCTGGTTGCTTCATGGGCAAAAGCTTGATGCGTGGGGCTTTGTAGGTATGGGGCTCATAATTGCTGCCTTTTTGCTCGCCCGATCCCCATCGTGGAAGTCGCTGCGGAGGCCGACGCCATGGTGACGGTGTTCGGCATTCTGAATCTCACCGAGGACTCCTTCTTCGATGAGAGCCGGCGGCTAGACCCCGCCGGCGCTGTCACCGCGGCGATCGAAATGCTGCGAGTCGGATCAGACGTCGTGGATGTCGGACCGGCCGCCAGCCATCCGGACGCGAGGCCTGTATCGCCGGCCGATGAGATCAGACGTATTGCGCCGCTCTTAGACGCCCTGTCCGATCAGATGCACCGTGTTTCAATCGACAGCTTCCAACCGGAAACCCAGCGCTATGCGCTCAAGCGCGGCGTGGGCTACCTGAACGATATCCAAGGATTTCCTGACCCTGCGCTCTATCCCGATATTGCTGAGGCGGACTGCAGGCTGGTGGTTATGCACTCAGCGCAGCGGGATGGCATCGCCACCCGCACCGGTCACCTTCGACCCGAAGACGCGCTCGACGAGATTGTGCGGTTCTTCGAGGCGCGGGTTTCCGCCTTGCGACGGAGCGGGGTCGCTGCCGACCGGCTCATCCTCGATCCGGGGATGGGATTTTTCTTGAGCCCCGCACCGGAAACATCGCTGCACGTGCTGTCGAACCTTCAAAAGCTGAAGTCGGCGTTGGGGCTTCCGCTATTGGTCTCGGTGTCGCGGAAATCCTTCTTGGGCGCCACCGTTGGCCTTCCTGTAAAGGATCTGGGTCCAGCGAGCCTTGCGGCGGAACTTCACGCGATCGGCAATGGCGCTGACTACGTCCGCACCCACGCGCCTGGAGATCTGCGAAGCGCAATCACCTTCTCGGAAACCCTCGCGAAATTTCGCAGTCGCGACGCCAGAGACCGAGGGTTAGATCATGCCTAGCATTCACCTTCCGGCCGCCCGCTAGCGGACCCTGGTCAGGTTCCGCGAAGGTGGGCGCAGACATGCTGGGCTCGTCAGGATCAAACTGCACTATGAGGCGGCGGTTCATACCGCGCCAGGGGAGCGAATGGACAGCGAGGAGCCTCCGAACGTTCGGGTCGCCTGCTCGGGTGATATCGACGAGGTTGTGCGGCTGATGCACGACGCTGCGGCGTGGATGTCCGCCAAGGGAACGCCCGCCTGGGACGTCGCGCGGATCGACCGGACATTCGCGGAGACCTTCGTCCTGAGATCCGAGCTCCTAGGGATCGCCTCAGAAAACGGAAAATAAAGCACGCTAAGCCGTAAGTAAGCGTGCTCCTGTGAAAGCCACAGCTAAAACTGCGTAGTACACATAGAGGTATTTTTTTCTAGATTTATATCGAATTTCGTTATCGAATTTCGCTTATTATTGATCAACTCGTTGCAGATCATGAAGGCGAAAGTATGACGAATAACCCTACCGATGACAGCAGACCATGGTCGGTCTTTCTTATTTTTCTGCGGCTTGGATTGACATCTTTTGGCGGCCCCATTGCGCACTTGGGCTACTTCCGCGCCGAATTTGTCACACGGCGGCGCTGGCTCTCCGAACGGAGCTATGCTGACTTGGTCGCGCTTTGTCAGTTCTTGCCAGGGCCTGCAAGCAGCCAGGTCGGCATAGCGGTAGGACTGTCTCGGGCTGGATACAGCGGGGCGCTGGCTGCTTGGGCTGGCTTCACGCTGCCGTCTGCCATAGCCTTGATCCTTTTTGCGCTCGGCATCTCCAGCTATGGCGATTACGTCTCGCAGGGCGCGTTGCATGGCTTAAAAGTGGTGGCTGTGGCCGTGGTCGCTCAAGCAGTATGGGGCATGGCGCGTAACCTATGCACGGATGGGCTGCGAGTCACCATCATGGCAATTGCTACCTGCGTCGTTTTACTTGTGCCGTCCGCGTGGGGACAGGTTGGCGTGATTGCTATCGCAGGCATCGCAGGCCGGTTATTGTTCAAGCCAGCGAAAGTTGTTGAGCATGACCCCCTACCTATCACGGTCAGTCACCGGGCCGGCGTGCTTTGGCTCTCGCTGTTCTTTGTCTTGCTGATTGGCCTGCCGGTGTTGGCCGAACTGATGCCAAGTCAAACCATGGCAATGGTGGATTCCTTCTATCGTGTCGGATCACTGGTGTTCGGCGGTGGTCACGTTGTGCTGCCATTACTGCAAGCCGAAGTGGTGCCCTCCGGCTGGGTCAACAATGAATCCTTTCTCGCGGGGTACGGGGCAGCTCAAGCGGTGCCCGGCCCTTTGTTCACGTTCGCCGCGTTTCTTGGTGCCTCGATGAACACCGCCCCGTCGGGCTGGATCGGCGGCATTGTGTGTCTGCTGGCTATCTTCGCGCCCTCGTTCTTGCTGGTCGTCGGATCAATGCCATTTTGGGAGCGTTTGCGCCGCAATACAGGCATCCAAGCTGCGCTGGCCGGGATCAATGCCGCTGTAGTCGGCTTGCTGCTGGCCGCGCTGTATCAGCCTGTATGGACTAGCGCCATCTTTCAGCCGCAAGACTTCGGCTTGGCATTAGTTGCCCTTGTCGCACTTATGTTCTGGAAGCTCCCGCCGTGGCTGGTTGTCCTCGGTAGCGGTGCAGCTGGGTGGCTGTTGAGCGTCGCTCTGTGAGGCACAAAAAATGACTGACAAAGACCTCTACGGCGGTTTGATCCGCCTGCACATCCTTCACCATGCAGCCGAGGAACCTGTCTTTGGGCTGGGGATCATCGAAGAGCTACGCCGACACGGCTACGAGATGAGCGCTGGCACCGTGTACCCGATGCTGCACGGCCTGGAAAAAAAAGGCTATCTGACCTCACGCCACGAACGCACCGGGCGACGTGAACGGCGTGTTTATGACATCACTGAACAAGGCAGAACTGCACTTGCTGATGCGAAAACAAAGGTCAAGGAGCTGTTCGGAGAGTTGGTAGAAGGTGGTTGAGTTTTTGCTTCTATGTCAGGTTGAGCTATACCCTAACTGGATTGTCATTTTCAGAAGACGACTGCACCAGTTGATTGGGCGTAATGGCTGTTGTGCAGCCAGCTCCTGACAGTTCAATATCAGAAGTGATCTGCACCAATCTCGACTATGCTCAATACTCGTGTGGGCTCTGTTGCAAAAATCGTGAAGCTTGAGCATGCTTGGCGGAGATTGGACGGACGGAACGATGACGGATTTCAAGTGGCGCCATTTCCAGGGTGATGTGATCCTGTGGGCGGTGCGCTGGTATTGTCGCTATCCGATCAGCTATCGCGACCTTGAGGAAATGCTGGCGGAACGCGGCATTTCGGTCGACCATACGACGATCTATCGCTGGGTCCAGTGCTACGCCCCGGAGATGGAGAAGCGGCTGCGCTGGTTCTGGCGGCGTGGCTTTGATCCGAGCTGGCGCCTGGATGAAACCTACGTCAAGGTGCGGGGCAAGTGGACCTACCTGTACCGGGCAGTCGACAAGCGGGGCGACACGATCGATTTCTACCTGTCGCCGACCCGCAGCGCCAAGGCAGCGAAGCGGTTCCTGGGCAAGGCCCTGCGAGGCCTGAAGCACTGGGAAAAGCCTGCCACGCTCAATACCGACAAAGCGCCGAGCTATGGTGCAGCGATCACCGAATTGAAGCGCGAAGGAAAGCTGGACCGGGAGACGGCCCACCGGCAGGTGAAGTATCTCAATAACGTGATCGAGGCCGATCACGGAAAGCTCAAGATACTGATCAAGCCGGTGCGCGGTTTCAAATCGATCCCCACGGCCTATGCCACGATCAAGGGATTCGAAGTCATGCGAGCCCTGCGCAAAGGACAGGCTCGCCCCTGGTGCCTGCAGCCCGGCATCAGGGGCGAGGTGCGCCTTGTGGAGAGAGCTTTTGGCATTGGGCCCTCGGCGCTGACGGAGGCCATGGGCATGCTCAACCACCATTTCGCAGCAGCCGCCTGATCGGCGCAGAGCGACAGCCTACCTCTGACTGCCGCCAATCTTTGCAACAGAGCCCGCCGTGCTAGTCTGCTCGGTGATGGTGGAGTGAAGCCAACCCGCAATCGGGTTATGAATCTGCATCGCGATTCGCAATCAGCTGTCTCTTGAGCATGTCGAACTCCTGCGATGTTATCTCGCCGTGCTCGTGCTGCTACACCAACTTGTCCAACTCATCCGCCACACCGCTCCCCACCACCTGCGATGGCCAGGTTGTTTGCTGGGCGCATTGGCGGAGTATCGTCTCGACCCGGGACACCCACACCGGCACAACCTTACGGGAGTGATTCACTGTCAAAGAATCGGCCCGGTGCTCTGACGCAAGTATCGGGATGGTCACCATTTGTAAGCCGTAGACCTGAGTGGTGATCAAGACTTCGATACCACCGACCGTACCGGTACTAATCGACGACGGTCGTGTTCGTCGCCTGCCGCAGGGACTCTGCACACCTCCGTTTACGCATGTGCCTGGAGGAGTTGGAAATCGTCGTGTTCGGGAAACATTAAACACAGGATGGCAGCGATCTGAGCCAGCACATGATCAGCTAGCTCACCATCCGGATCGACGGCCCACTGCATCGTCGCGCCAGCGATGACCGAGTGCAGGAGCAACTCAGCTGCCGCAGGAGCACCTGGGGGCAGTCGCTTGCGGATCCCCTCCACCACCGCGCGGTTCCGCTGGATCGCAAGCGTGCGTAGCTCCGGCACCTGGAGCTCGTACCAGGAGATGAGATAGTTCACCGAGAAGTCGTTGCGAGTGTTCATGCTCCGAACGAGCACCTGCAAAAATTCCCAGAGCCCTTGCGGCCCTGCGCCTATCGGTATCGCATTCAGGTAATGCCGCACCTGCTCGACGCCGCGCTCCATCATCCTCACCAGCAGCGTATCGCGGTTGGTGAAGCGCTGGATTAACGCTGCGCGGGAGAGCCCCACCTCCTTTGCTACTCCGCTGAGCGTGAACTCTATGGGACCGCAACGCTTCAGCACTACGGTGGCGGCCTCGAGTACCTCGTCATCGGACTTGAGCTTGGGGCGGGGCATCAGTGTTCACCTTCTGTATGGGTTGGGGCGGAGGCTGTGGCTGCCGCCGCCATTGTAGCAAATTGAAGACGGAGCGAGAGTAGAGCCACGAGCCCCGCAAACACGGCCGATACAACGAGGCCAGGGAGCGGACCAGCAAGGTCGACAAACGCGCCGGCCGCAAGCATAACCATGGGCGAGGCTGACAGCATCACCGCCGAGACCGTGCCGAGTACCCGGCCGAGAAGTTCTGGCGGCGTGCGGTTGTAGATGGCAGCGTTGAGAATGGGAGAGACTGAGCCGGTCAGCAGTCCCACGAGCGCGCCCAACAACATCAGCACCGGCACGCCTGGCAACTGTGAAAGCAGAAGCGAGCCCACCGCAGAGCCACAAAATGCCACCGCCAGCCAGTTCTGCGCTGATATCCGGGCGCCGACCGACGCATGAATGGCAATGCCAAGGAGACCACCAGCCCCCATCATTGAGGAGAACAGCCCGAGCTCTGCTACTTGGCGTCCTGCATCTACAAACAGCGCAGGCATGATGACGCTGCCGTTGGCGCCAACGATGCCCACGAAGATCATCACTATACCAAAGAGAGGGCGCAGCAGGGGTTCGCTCCAGAGAAAAGCGACGCCGGCGCGCATGGAGAGAGTCGCCGTCGTGGTCATCGTCCGAGCGGCACGCGCGGGAAGCACCCACGCGCCGAGCAGACCTGCAAGGACGGAGCAGAACGCCGTCAGCCCGAGCGTTGGCGCAGCGCCAAGCAGGCCGATTGCGGCCCCCCCAAGGGCCGGGCCACCTAGAATCGCGACGTTCCCGATCACCGCTTTCAGTGACGAGACGCGCTCAACGGAGAGCCCGGCGACGTGGCCGAGTTTGGGCAGCTCACTGTCCTGCGCGGCCATACCGGGTGCGTCGAACGCGGCACCGAGCACCACGCAAGCGATCAGCCCAGTGTTCGAGAGGGCGCCAACGGCATCGAGCAGTGGGATGCTCGCCATGGCCACGCCGCCCACCACACCCGAGATCAATGCGACGGGCGCGCGCCCGAACCGATCGACGAGGCCACCACCAACCCACGCGCCGATGATGGTCGCGATGACGCTGCTAGCGGCCGTGGCGCCCGCCCAGGCCGCGCTCTTTGTATGAGACAGGACGAACCATGGAAGCGCGAGGGCCGCCACCGCGTTGCCGATCCGGAAGAGAAAGGTCGCCGCGAACAGCGTCGCGAGCGGGCTATATCGACGTTCGCTCATTCCGCTGCGGCGAGCTGCGCCTTCGCCGCAGCGAGGTACTCTTCGTTACCCGAGTCGAGGGCGAAGAGTGCGTAGGTGACCGCCCCGAACGCAAGGCGCTCCGCGATGTGGTGGGCGAGCCGCGGCCACACCCGGCCACCGGCCGCTTCATACGTGAGGAGGAGCTTCGCGAGCCCCTCTTCACCAAAGACCATAAGGTGCGCGGCCATGTCGATGGCAGGGTCATCAACGCGGGCCTCGCTCCAGTCGATCATCCCGCTGACGCGCTCCGTGTTGTCGATGAGCACATGGCCCACGTAGAGATCGCCATGCACCACCACGGAGAAATCTGGCCACGACGAATCGTCGTCGAGCCAGCGCTGCCACCGGTGGAGGCGCTTGTCGTTCACCACGAACTCGCGTCGGACGCGGTCAACGTCGTCGGCCACCTTCTGACGGGCCTGCGTCGGTGTACGGATGAGCATCCCCGCATCCACGGCGGCGGAAATGGGGACGGCATGCAGGGCGGCGAGCGCGGTCGCGAAGCTCTCCGCGAAGACCTCCGAGTCCTGCGGCACGACCCAGTCGGGCGTGGACGAACCAGGCTGGATGACCATCGCAGTCGAGTCTTCGAGCATGGGATAGGCAACGAGCTCGGCGTTGGCCACGCGCCAGTCCGGCACCGCGAACGGCAGGCGATTCTTGAGCATTGCCAGCACCCGCGCCTCTGGTTCGACCTTCGCGCTTACCTCGGCTCGGCGCGGGATGCGCAGCACCCACCGACGTCCATCGTCGACGGTGGCGATCACGATCCTATAGTCGAGCCCAAGCTCATTGACAGTCAGCGGGCCATGGAGCTTGAGCCCATGTCGGGCTGCAAGTGCGTACAGTTGGGAGGTATCGGCGGTCGTGACTACGGTCATGATTCACTCCTGAGGGCTTGACGGGTTTAGCCACCTAAATGTAACAGTCACGTCGGTTATATTCAATCCGGCACTGTTGCAAAGTTAGCGATGAGGCAGCCTTTTGTCTTATTCAAAGGCCTTACATTTCAAAAACTCTGCTTACCAGGCGCATTTCGCCCAGGGGATCACCATAATAAAATGCTGAGGCCTGGCCTTTGCGTAGTGCACGCATCACCTCAATACCTTTGATGGTGGCGTAAGCCGTCTTCATGGATTTAAATCCCAGCGTGGCGCCGATTATCCGTTTCAGTTTGCCATGATCGCATTCAATCACGTTGTTCCGGTACTTAATCTGTCGGTGTTCAACGTCAGACGGGCACCGGCCTTCGCGTTTGAGCAGAGCAAGCGCGCGACCATAGGCGGGCGCTTTATCCGTGTTGATGAATCGCGGGATC
>NZ_JAOWHW010000151.1:113108-116590 GCF_030332425.1 Citrobacter sp. Cpo142 | reverse complement strand
CAAAAACAGGTGCTGGTTCATTCGGATCAGGGCAGTCAGTACACAAGCCATGAGTGGCAGTCGTTCCTGAAATCACACGGACTGGAGGGCAGCATGAGCCGTCGCGGTAACTGCCACGATAATGCGGTTGCAGAAAGCTTTTTCAAGTTGTTGAAACGCGAACGGATAAAGAAAAAGATCTACGGAACGCGGGAGGAAGCCCGCAGCGATATTTTTGATTACATCGAAATGTTTTATAACAGTAAGCGTCGGCATGGTTCCAGCGATCAGATGTCACCGACAGAATATGAAAACCAGTATTATCAACGGCTCGGAAGTGTCTAGATTATCCGTGGCGATTCAGAACAACGGGGAAAACGCCTGCCCGATGCGATAGATCTTGTTGCTACCATCGAAGGTGATGTTATGCGGCACGATTTCCCGATACAAAGCCAAATCGCGAGTCGCCCCTGCTGGAGCCACGCCGAAGCGCTCAATCAGATCTGGGCGACCGATCTCACCGAAGAAGTAGAGCCGAAAATCTATGTAGGCCAGCCGATCGCGCTGGACCAGACTCAAGTCCTCAAGCCGCTTAGAAGGGGAACCAAGCATGAATTATCACTATAGGAAAAAATGAATATTTAATATGATAATCCATAAAATGCCATGGTTATAATCAAATTGATGATAATCAGCATTAATACTTATGTAACAGCTAGAATTTATGGCTTAAACGTAGGCAGTCATCGTATAGGCTGATGCTTCTATACCGTTATATTTATGCCATCCAACTATAAAACCTTGCTGCCCAATGCCATATAGCCCCCTCAGGCAATTTGCCCTTATCTACTGTTCTGGTCTGGGGATGAGCGATACCAGAATTACCTAACGACTCAGGGACCGAGAGCACAGGCGGCAGTGGCTCGTCATCTACCTTAATTCAAATTATTTTCAGATAGATATCATTCTTCTGAACATACCTGGTTAACGGCAGAATCTCACGATTCTGCCGTTTTTGTATTATTTTTCAGAGGAGTAGTAATGAACAATTCTGAAGGTTTGAAGTCATTTCAGCAATCGCTTTCTGGTCTGCCACAATGGGCATCAGAGCGGATTCTACAGCAAATAAACCAGTTAACAGACTACGAGCCAGTGATAGGTATTCTGGGTAAAACCGGAGCGGGAAAGAGTAGCCTTTGCAATGCCCTTTTTGCTGGTGATGTATCCCCGGTCAGCGATGTCACAGCCTGCACCCGTAATCCGCTGAGTTTTCGGCTGCAACTGGGCGAGCGTTTTATGACGTTGGTTGATTTGCCGGGTGTCGGTGAAAGTGAACGCAGGGATGCGGAATACGCTGCACTTTACCGTCAGCAACTTCCCCGACTTGACCTGGTATTGTGGCTGATCAAGGCCGATGATCGGGCGCTGGCGGTGGATGAGCATTTTTATCATCAGGTAATTGGTGAGTCATACCGGCATAAGGTGCTGTTTGTTATCAGCCAGTCGGACAAGACTGAACCCACCAGCGGTAGTGGTCAATTGTCCACGGCGCAGAAGCAGAATCTCAGCCGCAAAATCTGCCTGCTGCACGAGCTGTTTCAACCTGTACATCCGGTGTGTGCGGTGTCGGTCCGTCTGCAGTGGGGGTTACGGGTGATGGCCGAGCGGATGATAAAGTGTCTGCCACGTGAAGCCAGTAGCCCGGTGGTGGCGCAACTGCAGTCTCCCTTTCGCACAACGACAGTCCAGGAAAAAGCACGTGACGATTTTGGTGAAACGGTCGGCGCGGTACTGGACACGGTAAGTGCTTTCCCACTGATACCGGCTCCGGTACGGGCCGTAATACAGGCCGTCCGTGACACCGTGGTGTCCGTTGCCCGGGCTGTCTGGAATTTCTTCTTCTGAACGTTTAACGCCTGTCTGTTCTTTCCCGAGCCCTGTCGCTAGTGCGACAGGGCTTTCTTTTGTTTGTTTTCCCCATTATGAGGAATCTGCTTATGACCCGTCTGGCTTCGCGCTTTGGCGCTGCAAATCTTATTCGTCGTGACCGTCCGTTAACCCGTGAAGAGCTGTTTCGCGTGGTACCCAGCGTATTCAGCGAGGACAAACACGAATCCCGTAGTGAACGTTACACATATATTCCCACCATCTCTCTGCTGGACAGTCTGCATCGGGAGGGCTTTCAGCCGTTCTTTGCCTGTCAGACCCGTGTTCGTGACCCTGGTCGTCGTGAACATACGAAGCATATGTTGCGCCTGCGTCGGGAGGGACAGATTACCGGTAAACAGGTGCCTGAAATTATCCTGCTTAACTCCCATGATGGCACAAGTTCTTACCAGATGTTGCCGGGCCTGTTCAGGGCTGTGTGCCAAAACGGTCTTGTCTGCGGCGAATCCTTTGGCGAGGTACGGGTGCCGCACAAGGGGGATGTGGTGAGCCAGGTGATTGAGGGAGCGTATGAAGTGCTGGGGATTTTTGATCGCGTGGAAGAAAAGCGGGATGCCATGCAGTCGTTGCTGTTACCACCACCTGCGCAGCAGGCACTGGCAAAAGCCGCGCTGACGTATCGCTTTGGTGAGGACCACCAGCCGGTTACTGAATCGCAGATACTCTCCCCGCGCCGCTGGCAGGACGAAAGCAACGACCTGTGGACTACCTGGCAGCGTATTCAGGAGAACCTGATTAAAGGTGGGCTCAGTGGCCGTAATGCCAAAGGCGGACGGTCGCATACCCGTGCTGTGCGTGGCATTGACGGGGACGTGAAGCTTAACCGGGCACTGTGGGTGATGGCGGAAACGCTGCTCACGCAGCTGCAGTAGCTGCTTGATGTTACCGCGTTGTTAATATCGGACACCACCTGTCCGCATCGCTATGTGCTCGTGTGCCTCAATCCTCCGGTTATAGCCTTTAACCCCCATTACATCTGGCTTTTGCAGAAATAAAAAATAGTTTCTGCGTTGTCCATACCCTGTCCGCCCCCCTCTTTAAAGTAATCACATCATTTTCAGTCAGTTAACTTTCCTGGAGAACCTCTCATGACACAGGCAGAACGCCGCCATGACCGGCTGGCTGTCAGGCTGTCACTGATAATCAGCCGTCTGGTGGCGGGTGAAACGTTGAGTGTGCGCAAACTGGCCGCTGAGTTTGGTGTGTCGGTGCGCACGCTGCGGCGTGATTTTCGTGAGCGGCTGATGTATCTGGACCTGGAGTATCAATCCGGATACTGCCGCTTACGCACTGCTGGCAGCGAGATGCAGATGGTGCCCGACGTGCTTATCTTTGCCCACCGCAGCGGGCTGGCCGGGCTTTTTCCCGGCCTTGACCGCCGTCTGGTGAATGCTCTGCTGATGTGCGATGAGTCTCCCTGCATGATAGCACCAGCCAATCCGGTGCCTTCGCCTTCAGGAGCATTGTCTTTCTGGAGACTGATTCAGGCCATTACCGGGCGCAGGCGGGTGACGCTGATTGCGGAGGGGCGACGCTGTGAGCGCCTGGCTCCCTGC